>CAYLLE010000053.1:0-11519 GCA_964384485.1 uncultured Spirochaetales bacterium
TATATGAAATTATTGCCTCTTCTCAATCACAGAAGGAGTTGACCGGGATTTGCTGCAAGGAATCAGTGTAAATTCCCGATTAGACCCTGTAAATTTAAGATACCGCGGAATCTGTTTCGGAAATAAACTTACACGATTCATGTCCCTCAGCATCGTTTTGATCCCGCGTCATCGTAAATAAGGTAATTCCAGAATGTCAAATTCAGAATGACTGTTTAACAAATTCTTTATTTGACAAAGTATAAAGGGAATGTTAATCTTGGTATTGTCAAGAAATAGCAAAACAGAGCCGAAAAAAACCGGCTTGAAAAAACACAGGTTCTGAGTCATTATTAGTCTACATAGATAATAATGAAATTTAAATGTATCGGATACCGGATAACGGAATTCCGCGGGATTATAGAAAAATAATTGCCGAAAATATAGGGAGGATCAGCAGTGTCTCCACAAAACAGGTTCAGAAGAATGGAATTGGACTTTGCTGCAGGATTTAAAAGAAAAATGAGTGCTCTTGGGACAGGAGCAGCAGCGCTATTTAAAAATATTTTTTCTGCCGGTAAACAGAGATTTACTATTATGTTGATTCCTCATTCTGAAAAAAAGGTTTTTAATCTGCAGATCAATACCTTTGCTATGATTTTTCTGACCCTGCTGTTGTGTTTACTTATCGGCGGATTTTTCTTTCTCGCAACCTTTTTCTCGGGTTCTTCCCGGCTTATTTCCGACAAGAATGAAGCTCTTGACAATACCACCGCAAGTTTGGAAGTTCTCCAGGAAGAAACACGGTCTCTTTCCGATGATTTCCGTGATTGGGTCGCCGGATTTGAAGCTTTCAAAAAAAGGCTTAATATTTCCGGAGGAGAAGATTTGAACACAACCCCCGGTACCGGAGACTTATCATCCTTGTTTGTCGATGAAGTTTCCGCCGGTGAACTGCCTGAAGTATCTGAGATCCAAAAAATGCGGGAAAGCTTGAAAGAATCAGTTGAGTTTATGACCGAAATCGCGGATACTCTGGAGCAGCAGGACAAAATTCTTGAGGACTTACCCAGTCTCTGGCCGGTCGAAAAAGGCTATGGGATGGTAACTTTGGAATGGGGACCCGCTATTCATCCTATCCATAATACCTGGTATATGCATAACGGTTTAGATATTGCTTACCGTTTTAAAGGATTGGAAGTTGTCGCCAGCGCGCGGGGAAAAGTGGAAAAAGTAGATTACAAAGAAGAAACACAAGGAATATATGTTCGGCTTGATCATAATTACGGGTTTAAAACTCTTTATGCTCACCTGGATCAGGCGATAGTAAAATCTGGAGATGAAGTAGAGAAAGGTCAGGTGATTGGCTATATGGGTAATACCGGAAGATCAACTGGTACCCATCTGCATTTTGAAATAATCTTTGGAGAGAATACTGTTGATCCAATGCGCTATCTGCTGATTGATAATCCGAATGCTCCTAGATGGAAAGGCAATAGAGGAGCATACAGCCTTTACTAAATAAAAGAAGAGCCTAAGAAAATGCTGGAAAATAAATTACACGGTGATGCCTACGTAAACTCCATAGTAGGAGAAGGTACTCACTTTAAGGGCGATCTCGAATTAAACGGTTTACTTCGTTTAGACGGCGATTTTACCGGTTCAATTAAAACTGAGGGGAAAGTCATCATTGGAAAGAACGGCCGGGCCGACTGCGCCATTGATGCCCATATCGTTGTCATCGGTGGTGTATTCCGGGGAAATATATATGCCAGGGAAAAAGTTATTCTGCTTTCGTCTTCAATGATTGTCGGAAACATTTATTCCCCGAGTATTATTGCAGAAGAAGGAGTTCTGCTGAACGGAACCTTTGTTGTCAGCGGAAAGATTCCCGGTACAGAACACCGGCATGTTGAACCGATGAATATCTCAAAGAAAAGGGGAAATTTTCTGCAGTTTATAAAGAACCCGATTCAAAATCCTGAATATATTTCCCCATTACCCAGTGAAAAAGAAAAGAGGATACCCGACAAAGATCCCAGGAGAGAAGAGGTGTCGGGTGAGTAAAATACGTTTTGACCGTACCCCCTCCTTCAAGGGGAAACGGAAAAGCTCCGCCGGTTCTCAACCGAATCTAAAGGCCCAGCACGCTTCTTCTTTTAAGGAATACATCGATCAGCCTGAGAATTACAATACTACAGAAGATGCCGCGGTATTCAGCAGTGAAATCGGAAGCCTTGAAGAAATACTAGACAGCATTCACTCTTTAGGAGAAGAACTTAAGCGCAGCCAGACAATGGCAACCGTACGGTTATACCGGAATGCGGTTAAGAATTTCCTGAAGAAAATCAGTGAAGCATATGAGGTGGAACAGCAGATTTCGGGAAATAATATATTAAAACGGAAACAGTTTACTCTAATAAAGATAGCGGATGAAGAACTCGAGCGTCTCGGAGCCGGGATTCTCCAATCTCAGCGGGATCAACTGGAAATCCTTGCTAAAATTGACGAAATATATGGGATGTTGCTTAATCTGCTGCAGTAAAGGAGATTTTTTCAATGAGTGGTCAGGCTGCAATTTTATATCTCGTAAAGGTGCTGCACTGCAGCGAAACTGAGCTTTGCGCGCAACCTGAAGGATTTCCGGTACATAAGGGAGACCTTGTGGTGATTCCAACCAAATATGGTAAAGATCTCGGCAGGATAACCGGAGAAATCCGGAGCCAGGACGGAGAAGAGTGGAGTGAAATTCGGGAAATTCTCCGGCCGGCTAATGAGCAGGACATTCAGCAATATGAAGAAAACAGAATAAAAGAAAAGGAAGCATTCGAGATCTGCAAGAAAAAAATTGAGAAGCACCGTCTGGATATGAAGCTGGTTACCACCCATTATATTCTGGATGAACCGAAGATACTTTTCTTTTTTACTGCTGATGCCAGGGTGGATTTCCGGCAGCTTGTTAAAGACCTTGTTTCGGTTTTCAGAACACGGATTGAACTCCGCCAAATAGGGGTTCGGGACGAATCCCGGGTGCTTGGCGGCTTAGGCGTCTGCGGCCGGACCTACTGCTGTCATGGGCTTACGGATAAGCTGAAGCCGGTTTCGATAAAGATGGCAAAAGTTCAGGATCTATCCCTGAACTCCATGAAAATTTCCGGTCCCTGCGGAAGACTGCTCTGCTGTCTGTTCTACGAATATGATCAGTACACAGAAGAAAAGAAGAATTTTCCACAGCCCGGATATAAAATTTATCACGAAGGTACCGAATTCCGGGTAGTTGATGTAAATATCTTATCACGGATTCTTAAACTTTCGGGTGATGACGGCCGGTATCTTTCTATTCCAGCTTGTCAGCTTAAATTTGACGAGAAAATGAGGAAATGGGAAATTACCGAAGCGCATTGTGCAAGCAGTATATAGATTTGCTGATAATGTGCTTCTTTTTCTTGACAATGGATTCGATCCGGTGTTATATTCACGCAGGAAACGCCGCAGATCAAAATCTATTGGCACACCGACTTAAAAATCAAATAAATTTTTATTTTAATTAAGGAGAACAATATGGCTCAGATAAGTAAAAACGCCCGTGCTGCATCAGCTACTCAGAAATTCTTTTGCACCTGTGGCGGCGAGGTGAAGATGAAGACAATTTTCTCAGCCGGCAAGGTAAAAAATCTTGCTGAGTGTGAAAAATGCAGCCGGAAAGAGCGCAGACCAAGCGACTTCAAGTAGGGTGTATACGAAAAGCCGTCCGATTTCAGGACGGCTTTATTATTCTCCGCTCCTCCACTGAATCAGTTTTTTTTCGATATCCTTTCTGCAGTCGTTTATTATGCGGGGGATATCCTTTCTTCCGGCAGGGGAATCATAGATAGAGACAATTTCCATCTTATAAACTATGTCCTGTAAATTGCTGAAAATATTATTTAAAGCAGCTATTTTATATACCCCGTCCAGCGCGACGCATACCACAGGCATTGGTTTCGTCCTCAAAATCTGTTTAAAAGCTCCCGTGTAAAATTCCCCTAGTTCACCGCTTCGGGATCTGGTTCCTTCCGGAAAAAGAACCGGACATATCCCCGGTTTTGCCTGTTTGGCCAGTATCTTTATCTTATTCAGCGCGTCATAGAAATCACTTTTCCGGTTAATTAATGCATGACGCTGCATCCGGAGGGTCTGGGAAACCGCGGGAAACCATTTGCCCAGAGATTTTTTTGCGACAAAACGGACAGAATGTCTGCGGAATTCCGACATTAAAAGAACAATATCCGCGAGGCTTTGATGGTTTGATACAAGAAGAAACATATCCGGCAGTTTATTCCGGAGGTTCTTTGAAGCTTCTACTTTGATTCCTGTGTATATTCGGGCATATTTTAAAAGGGCGTAGGCGTAACCGGATACCTTCTTGTTAAGATGATCTACAATGCGTCTGCTGCTTAATATCCGCAGAAAACGGAATTTAACATCCCAGATTAAAAGCTTGCTAATCAAAATTATGAAGAAAATAACAGTTCTCATGGATTTCCTCGGTAATTGGTTTGACAACAATGCAAGTAAAACATAAAACTAAATAATATGAAAGCAACAAAACCTTGACATGAAAAGAATTATTTGGTATTGTACCAATCTGCAAAATAAATTATCGGAGGTGTTTCCCCTTGGCAGGAAGAGGTTCAGCGGAAAAACGCAATAGACAAAACGAAAAAAGAAGGATCCGGAATAAAAGTATAAAAAGTGAAGTTCGGACCAGTATTAAGAAATTTCATACGGCATTAGCGGAAAAGAATAAGGACCAGGCTGATCAGTATTTGAAAGATGTTGAAAAGAAAATAGATTCTGCGGCTGGAAAAGGTATTTATCATAAGAATAACGCGGCAAGGAAAAAGCAGAGATTATATAAAAAACTGCATGCCGCAAAATAGTTAAGGTTCTTGCAGAGCTGAAGGTTTCAGAGCTCTTATTATGAATACGCCGGGGTTGATTCTGGAATTAAGTAGATTAGAATCAGCCTGCCTATTTAATATTCCAGTGGTTCATTTCCAAAATCTTTTTCAAAAGGAGATGCTGTGGTTCAGAAAAAACTTACAAAAGCGGAAATAATTGATAACATTGCCCTGACAACCGGATTTAAGAAGAAAGATATCCATAAGATCATTGATTCTTTTTTTGAGGAAGTAAAACAAGGACTCATTAATGACCACATCGTCGAACTCAGGGGTTTTGGTACATTTGAAATCCGTACGAGGAAAGGACGTGAGCGGGCAAGAAACCCGAAAACAGGTGAAATTGTTAAAGTGCGTAATCACGGCGTAGCTGTATTCCGTCCCGGAAAAGAGTTAAAAGAGGCTTCCTGGCCGTTGCGGAGCTGACCCGCCATAATGCAATCCCGGTCGCTTTCCAAGGCTTTGACAGACGGAGCCATTAATTTCGGATTATTAATTATCTCAGCTCTCATGTTTTCACTGGCATTCCCGAATTTCCTATCCTACTGGGGATTTTTCCCGTTTGGTTTTATTTGTCTGATACCTGTTTTCATCGTTGTCCACCGAAGTTCCTGGATCACCATTCCCATCTACGGACTTATCTACGGATTCACCGCTTACGCGATTTTTAATTACTGGCTCGTTAATTTTCATCCCCTTTCGATTTTTATTGTTCCGGTAATATACGCCGTATATTTTATGATGCTGTTTCCGCTTCTTAAAGGTGCTGACGCTATATTTCCTAAATACGGCTATCTTCTGCAGATAGGTCTGTGGATAGGGTATGAATATCTCCGTACAAGAGGATTTTTGGGATATCCTTATGGAATCATTGGATATTCACAGTATCTTTTCGTGCCCTTAGTGCGGCTCTCTGCGGTAACCGGAATTTGGGGTGTTTCCTTATTAGTAATTTTCCCTAGTGCGTTTCTTGGCAATGCCTTGAAAAACGGTATCTTCTCGGTTAAAACATTCTTTTTAAAGCATAAATGGGAACCTCTTATCTACGCGGGGGTTTTCATACTTACCCTTGCTTACGGTATTATTTCAAAATCGAATTATCAGGGGGCAGACACGTTAAAAGTTGCTTTAGTACAGCAGAATGTTGATCCGAAGATCGGCGGTCTCCGTGCGTATAGGCGCTCTCTTGATATATTAAAAAAACACAGCAATGCAGCTCTGAAAGATAATCCCGACATGATTATATGGTCTGAAACATCATTTGTACCCGGAATTACCTTTCATACAAAATACCGGGAAGATCAGGAACGGTATCTCCTAGTAAAAGAACTGACCGATTTTCTCTCTGCCCAGGATATACCCTTTGTTTTCGGTAACGGTGACGGCGAACTGATCAGGACTGCTCGGGGTCTGGTCCGGCAGGATTATAATTCCGCCATTCTGTACGATAAGGAATTTGTCGATTCATATTATAAAACCCGGCTTGTACCGTTTACAGAACATTTTCCATACCGCAAGCAGTTTCCTTGGCTTTATAATGCTTTGGTGGAAGCTGATACATCATTCTGGGCGGCTGGAGATGAATTTACGGTATTTGAAGCAGCCGGTGTAAAATTTTCGACACCCATCTGTTTTGAAGATACATTCGGTTATATTTCCCGTACCTTTGTCAATGAAGGCGCGGAACTCATTATCAATCTAACCAACGATTCCTGGTCAGAGTCTGTAGCAGCAGCCATGCAGCATATGGCGATGGCGGTTTTTAGGGCTGCGGAAAACCGGGTATCGGTTGTAAGAAGCACAAACGGCGGAATCAGCTGTATCATTGATCCCAATGGAAAGATCATAGAAATATATCCCGCGTTTGTGGAAGGATATATGATAGGAGAAGTACCTGTATATACAGGCAGAAAAACTGTGTACCGGGTCCTGGGAAACTGGTTTCCTGTCGGTGTTCTATGGACTACCGTTGCTGTATTTATAACCGGAATGGTACTTTACATCATACGGAAACTGCGGGGACAGAATACTTAGGTTCTTCCCGGAGAGCTGGTTCCGGTAACGATTGACATAACTTCAGAATCGTAGGAAAATAAACAAGATATTATTTAAGGAATAGAATAGGGGCATAAATATGGAACCGAAGGGGAAAATTCTCATCGTAGATGATGAACAGATAAATCTAGATTTTTTTGATGTGATGCTGACTAAACTAGGATTTGAAATTGAAAAAGCGGAAGATGGAGAAGAGGCACTCTCAGCGGTGCTGCAGACGAAGCCGGATCTCATCATTCTTGACAATATCATGCCGAAACTGACTGGATGGGAAGTAACAAAAATCCTTAAAAATGATGCAGAATACGAAGCTGTCAGAGATGTACCCATTATCATGTTTTCAGCCATGGATGATGTAAAGGATAAAATTGAAGGATTCGAATTAGGAATTGATGATTATATAACGAAGCCTTTCAATTTCTCAGAAGTATTGGCCCGTATTCAGGCGGTGCTTCGGAGCAGGGATCTTTCTCAGCAGGTAATTCAGAGAGAAAGAAGGCTTGCCGTTGTTGAGTCCCTCAACAAATCTCTCCTATACTTTACTGAACATTTACGGAATCCGGTCCTTGAGCTAATCAAGGCGGCGGAAAGCCTGGATTCTTCGGATAAGGATTCGATAGAAGAATTCAAGAAACTTGTACGGAATGAATCGGAACAGACGCTTGCAGCACTGGACGGGCTTCAGGATGAAATAAAAGATCTGCGTGAGCAGGGTGATGAGATCAAGTCTCAGGAAATTTCTCTCTCCGATTTGGAACAGAAATATCAGAAAAGATACGAATCCTGGAAAGAAAAAGAAACTTCCTTGGGAAATGTCAAGAAATGATTACTGAAGAAAAGCAGAAAGTTTTAGATTATTTTAACCAAGGTAGGAAACTGTATAAACTTATGGAATTTGCCGAAGCAAAAAAGTATTTTGCGAGGGCGTTGAAAATCGATTCCTCAGACGGACCCTCGAAGGTTTATTACGCGAGGTGCAAGCATTATGTTGATAATCCTCCACCGGAAGATTGGGATGGAGTGTTTGTCATGACTTCTAAGTAAATTCGGAAAAGATCATGAAAGATAATAAAGAACTAAAGAATTACCCAAAGGCTACAACCCGGTTCGGGGCCGAGACCAGCTTCAAAGGGGTATTGCGTTTTACTGAATCCGTTCGTATTTCTGGCAGATTTGAAGGTCAGATACATTCCACTGGATTTCTTTATATCGAAGAAACCGCGGAAGTCTGGGCGGATATAACGGCCGGTATTATCATTATCGGCGGAACGGTCCATGGCGATGTTGAAGCCACTGAGCGCTTAGAAATGCTCCCTACAGGAAAGATATACGGCAATGTGAGAACGGTTAAACTGAGAATTGCCGATGGTGTAGTTTTCGAGGGGAAGTGTGAGATGATAAAAAACAGCAATTCCATTGATGTTTTTTCAGCCCCCCCGGATCAGCTCAAACAAACGGTAAAAGGTGTCTAAAAACAATAATACAGCCGGCATAATATGTATCGGTTCGGAATTAACCCGAGGTATAATCCAGGATCAAAACGGAAAGTTTCTTTCATCCTACCTAAAGCGAGCGGGTATCTCCGTGGAAAGGATAGTATTCCTTCCCGATGAGGAAGATGCAATAGTCTGTGAACTCAAAGCACAGACTGACCATTTTTCCGCGGTTTTTGTCGCCGGGGGGTTAGGGCCTACTAGTGATGATGTAACCAGAGACGCTGTTTCCCGAGCAGGGGAAGCCCCCCTTATTTTCAATCAAACGATATGGACTGATTTAGAAAATAGGTTTAAGGGCAGGACGTTGTCTTCCTCCAACCGGAAGCAAGCGATGATTCCGCGGGGGTACAGTATATTAACGAACAGGAATGGAACTGCTCCGGGTTTTTACGGTCGGATAGGCGGCGCAGATATCTATGTTCTTCCGGGGCCTCCCGGTGAGTTAATACCGATGTTCGAATCTTCCGTTTATTCCCTGCTGCAGAAAACATTCCAGCTTGAAGAACTGCATGAACTGGAGGCAACCTCTTTCCTCGTGCCGGAATCTGAATTGGAAGATGTGATAGTAAAAGCCGCGCCTGCGGACATAAAGTGGTCCACCAGGATTCAGGATCATATGATTTCCGTTACTCTTGCCGGAAAAATGCGGCAGGACCTTGAGAGTACCATTCAGAAGGTCATACGGGCACTCGGAAATCACAGGATAAAGGTTGGCAGCGTTGAACCGGGAGAAACCCTTTTTGATCTGCTGCGCCGGAAAAAAATGAAATGCGCCTTTGCGGAATCATGCACCGGCGGTCTGCTATCGGCATTGATCACCGATCTTCCCGGCAGTTCGGAAGTCTTTTGGGGCAGTGTTACGGTATATTCAAATCAGGCAAAAAAAGCCATAATTGGAATCCCGGATGAAATTCTGAATAAATCCGGAGCCGTCTCAGGCGAAACGGTATCCGCCATGACCAGGGGAATTATCGAAGTAAGCGGGAGTGATCTTGGAATTGCTGTTTCCGGTGTAGCCGGTCCCGACGGAGGGACACCGGAGAAACCTGTAGGTACCGTATGGATTGGGGCTGCTTTATCCGCCGGCGGTGAATTAATACGGAGATATCATTTTCCCGGCGGCAGGAAGCGGATAAGAAACAGGAGTGCTGTAGCTGCATTTTTACTTGCGGAGGAACTTATGCTGGATGAATTGGAAAACAGCAGGGGAACAAAGAAATGAATTTGCCGGTACTATCAGTTGACATATCCCGTATCAAAGCATATACTTATGTATGTAATACGGTTAATTAAAAGACCAGCAAGTAATCCCGTTACAGTGTATTGTGAGTAAGAATAATCCTAATTAATTACACAGAAAGATCCCTAAAATTTCAATATTCGGGATAAATAAACAAGCCTGATTCCGGAATTTATATCAGTATGAAAGTAAAACTTTTTCATAATACAGATAATCTGCAGGAAAGCACACTCAGGAAAGAGCACTATAAATCAATTTGGGCATCAAAATAATATAAAATAAATAGTAGATATTTTGGAGTATTAAATGGCAATTATCCGACGGAAACGGAACGGTAACGAAGACGAATCAAACGGTTCTCAGCATGAACTTGATCTAAATACCGGTTCCGGTTCTGAAAAAAATCAAACAGCTGAGAAAAATGAAGAAGCTGGAGCTACAAAGGTACAGGAGAGGGAGATGCAGGAGAAAGATACAGCAGAAGAAACTGCCGCTCAGGAAACAAAGAAACCGAAAAGAAAAAAAGTCCGAGTTGAATTGATAAAGGACGGAGAAAACGGGAACGGCAGCGGTAACGGAAATGATGAGAATACAGCAAATCCAACCGAATCCGTTGAAAAATCTGAGGAAGAATCTCAGGACGGGACCAAAGCAAACCCGACGAACGACGCAAACGGAAAGAAGGAAGCCGAGAATAATCCCGGAACGGGAAAGAACTCGGGATCCCGGCAAGCAGATCATTCTAAATCTTCCCATCGCAAACGGGGGCGGTCAAGTTCTCAGAAAGGATCAAATTCTACGTACGACCCCGGAAAGAAAGGGGATGATCCCGATCTTAGTATCAATGATCTGATCCGGAAAAACCTGAGGGAGCTTCGGGATCTCGCTCTTGAAATGGGTATCAGCCAAGATACACTCCTTTCGCTGAAAAAACAGGAAGTTATTTTCTCTATACTTAAAGCCCATACCGAAAAAAATGGTACGATTTACGCTTATGGCTCCTTAGAGATACTTCCGGACGGCTATGGATTTCTTAGATCACCACAGAACAGTTACCTTCCCGGACCGGATGATATTTACATGTCCCCCTCCCAAATAAGGCTGTTCAATTTAAAAACAGGAGATACGGTTTACGGACAAATCCGGCCGCCGAAAGAGAGCGAACGTTTTTTCGCGATGCTCCGGGTGGAGAGTGTTAATTTCGACGATCCGACAATTGCTCAAACCAGGATACCCTTTGATAATCTGACTCCTCTTTATCCCGATATGCGGCTGAACCTGGAAGTACCTTCAGGAGATATTTCAACCCGGATGATTAATCTATTTGCCCCCATTGGTAAGGGGCAGCGGGGTCTGATCGTTTCTCCGCCGAAAGCCGGTAAAACAATAATTCTGCAGAAGATTGCAAACGCAATAACCCACAACCATCCTGAAGTGTATCTGATAGTTCTTCTCATTGATGAGAGACCGGAAGAAGTTACGGATATGCAGCGGAATGTTCAGGCGGAAGTGATCGCCTCAACTTTTGATGAACAGGCAACCCGGCACGTCCAGGTAGCGGAGATGGTTCTGGAAAAAGCCAGAAGACTTGTGGAGCATGGTAAAGATGTGGTAATCCTTCTGGATTCCATTACCCGTCTGGCCCGGGCCTATAATCAGACAGTGCCTACTTCCGGCAAGATTCTTTCCGGTGGTGTAGATTCAAATGCGCTTCACAAACCGAAAAGATTTTTCGGTGCCGCAAGAAATATTGAAGGGGGAGGCAGCCTCACGATTGTTGCTACAGCTCTGGTAGAAACCGGAAGC
>CAYLLE010000053.1:11529-21669 GCA_964384485.1 uncultured Spirochaetales bacterium
AGCAGGATGGACGAAGTGATTTTTGAAGAGTTTAAAGGAACCGGCAACATGGAACTCCTGTTAGACCGGAAGATTTCCGACCGCCGGATGTTTCCCGCTATTAATATCAAACGGTCCAGTACCAGGCGGGAAGACCTCTTGTTAACAGAGGAAGAACTGAGCAAAATATGGGTACTTAGGAAAGTCCTCAATCCAATGGATGATGTAGAAGTTATAGAGCTGCTCATTGACAGGATGAAAAAAACCAAGAATAATGATTCATTCCTCCGCTCAATGAACACTACATCTTCGGGGGCGTTATAACGAAGGAAGGAGAAAAAAATGAAAGACAATATTCATCCCAAATATCAGAAATCAGTTATTAAATGTGCCTGCGGAAATGAAATTGAAACAAGGTCTACTGTCCCTAATCTGGAAGTAGAAATTTGTTCCCAGTGCCATCCTTTTTACACCGGAAAACAGAAACTCCTTGATACCGCGGGTAGAGTAGAAAGGTTCAAGAAAAAATACAATATCAAAGGCTAATTACGCTAATCACTGATTAAACAAACTAAATAACAGCGGGGGCTGCTCTTTATGAGTCAGCCCCTTTTTTTATCGATGAAGCCAGGTACAGAAAAAGGAGAATCAGCAGCATCAGCGGAAAGTAGTCTCCGAGCAGTGTATATATGGTAAAGGTGCTTTCCCGGTAGACCGGTATTTCTGCCGCGATATACCCCTCTTCGAACATAGGTATAGACTGAATTATCCTGCCCCAGGGATCAACCACGGAAGTAAATCCTGAATTCGTGGATCTTAAAAGCACCCGTTTATTTTCTATGGAACGGAATCTGGCGGCTACAAAATGCTGAATTTGAGCCGAATCAGTTCTTGACCAGGAATTGTTGGTGAGATTAACCAGTATTTCTGCTCCTTTCAGGATGAAATTACGGCAGAGATAGGCGAAGGCGTCCTCAAAACAGATTGGAGTTCCGAATGTAAGTTCCTGTTTATGATCAACCGGTACGGAAAAAAGGGTGTACCGGCTCCCTATTGTCCAGGTTGAGTAAAGCCCCACCGTCTCCTTGAAGAAACGCTGTACCGGTTCGTATTCCCAGAACGGTATATGCTCCGCGAAGGGGACTGGGTGCTGCTTTCCATAGTAATCAATTACGTTACCTTCCTGCGAGAGAAGGATAACACCGTTCATTCCGTCTCCGGTTTCAGGGTCTATACGAATAGTTGCGCCGGTTACCAGGTAGGTTCCGATTTCAGATAAAAAAGAAACCAGGGGATCCCCGGCGGGATTTTCAGAATAATAATCCTTGTGAAGCCGGTAATCCCAGGGAAGGGTAGTTTCACTCCACACGACAATATCAGGCACCTCATGATGTTCATTAATCCCTTCACGGCTTAGATCCTGGGCAGTTTTTATTGTTTTTAATTCGTTACCCCGTACCCACGAGTCCGAGTTCTGCTGTACTAACACAACATCAACTTTTTTTCTTACCGGAATATTTTTGCCTAATCTTATTCCGCCATAGATCAAGACTCCGGTTAAGATTAAAATGCAAAATACCCATTGGCTCGCGAGTATATTCCCTGAAAGGTAGGGGCGTCTGCGTATCTTCGGTACTTGGGTGAAAAATGAGGTTTTGTACCGCTTCTTAACCGTTTCTATAGGTGAGGTGTACTTTATGACGAACATAATACCTTCAGCTGCGAGTACATTGACCAGGATCATCAGAAAAGAAAGCCCCCAAACCCCGGTCACGTCAACAAACTGAACTAAAGGCAGAATATTTCCCGCGGGATATGCTGACAGCCCCCAGGGATAGCCTAAATAACCTACCGACTTCAAATACTCATATGCCGCCCAGGCACCCGCAAAAAGAAAAGGCCGGTAATGATTGGGAGTTCTGAGAAAACGCCACAGAAATGGGGTAAACAAGGCGTTATAACCGATATAGCCGACTACGACTCCGCCCAGAGTCCAAACCCAAAATTCTCCATAGAACATAAGCCAATAGTTCGCAAGCAGTGTAGATACCGCGCCGAAAATTATGCCGCCTAATGACGCTTTTCCCGGAGTTTTTAACTCGGAAATCGCGAAATAGTAAGGGACAAGACATATCAGCCCGAGTGCAAAGTTTCCAAAAGGAAAAATTTCATTCGGCAGCGCGAGGGGGAATAAAACTGCCGAAGTCAATATCATAAGTATGGTTCTTAGCTTCATATTTCAATATCATAACCGATTCAGTAAAAAGAATCGATAAATTTTGATTTAGAGGTGATTTAAAAATCATTTCTTCTGATTCAATTTCGTGAAATTTATTGAAATTTAGATTGTTTTTCTGTACTATAATCACTCGACGTCTACGGGAGTGGATCAGGTTAAATGAAAAAAATCGCTTCTATTCATCGGGAAGAATACCAGACAGAGCCCAGTGTTATTGTGTCAGCCCCAGGTATTGTTAATTTGCTGGGAGAACATTCAGGATACAGTCACGGGTATGCAATTTTGATCGGAATTAACCGGTTTATGAGTGTGGCTCTTTCCCCGAGGGAAGATAATTCCCTCAGGTTCTATTCCGCGAATTTAGGTGAACGGAAAAGAACAACTATAGGTAATTTAAAGTATAAAAGGGAAGACCGGTGGGCGAATTATCTCAAAGGGGTAATACACTGCTTTTTGAACATCGGTTGTCCTGTTAAAGGACTCAATGTTACCCTCTTCGGTGAGGTTCCGCCCGATATAGGTCTGTCCTCTTCTGAAGCTATGGAAGTAGCCATGGGATTCGCCCTATGTGAGTTTTATAGTTTTGAATGTTCGCATCTTCAAATAATCGAATGCGCCAGGAAAGCGGAAATCTCGTTTGTCGGAAAAAAAACGGGCATTATTGATCATTTCGCATGTCTAAATGCCAAAGAGAATACCGTTCTTTTTATTGACACCGGGAGTATGGAATACAGCTATCTGCCCTTTGCATTGAATGAACTGAATTTAGTTATTACCGATTCAAAAATTCCGCAAGTTTTTACCCGGGAGGATCCTGAGATTATTTTTGAGGAGTGTATACATCACGTTTCGGCTATTGATAAAAACGGCGCAAAAAATCTGCAGCGGTTATCGCCCCGGGATATAAGGCAGAGTTTAGGCAGGATTCCCGAAAACGTTCGACGAAAATGCCTTCACCTGATAGAAGAAAACCACCGGACGGAAGAAGGGAAAAAGGCTATAATGCGGAATGATTGGCAGGCATTGGGAAAACTCCTTAAACGGTCCCATGAAAGCTTGAGAGATTTGTATGAGGTTTCCTGTCCAGAGCTGGATTGGCTGGTAAAGCATTCTTGGGACATAGACGGTGTTTATGGTTCCCGTATAACAGGATTCGGAGGCGGCGGGTGTACACTGAGCCTGATCCGGGAAGATGCTGTTGATGATTACAGATCCAGGCTGCGTGAATACGACCGTATTTTCGGATTTTCCGCGGAGATGCATCTATGTGAAACAGCAGACGGAGTAGGAACGGGAGCACGAATTTTAAAATGAAAATATTATTAACCAATGATGACGGTATAGACAGTGAAGGACTTCTCGCGGTGAAAACTGCCCTGGAAGGTGAACATGATGTTTGGATAGTTGCTCCTGATGGAGAGAGGAGTGGTATGTCCCACTATTTGACCCTCCATGAACCGATACGGTCCAAAGTTGTGGGTGATAACTGTTACAGCTGCAGCGGTTCTCCTGTGGATTGTGTCGTCTTAGGATTGTTAGGCGGAATACCTGCCAAACCGGAGATAGTGCTCTCCGGAATCAATAAAGGACCGAACCTTGGTACTGATATAGTTTATTCCGGTACAGCTGCAGCGGCCCGGCAGGCGGCGTTTATGGGAGTCCCGGGAATAGCTCTGTCCGTCGCGGGCTTTAAGATACCGATGTATTATAAAGCCGCCGCTCTGTTCATCAGCAGGAACATAGGCAAGCTGAAAAAGCTTTGGAATCCTGATCATTTTATCAATATCAATTTTCCAAATGAGGAGAAGCCGAGTACCTCGGTCACAATTACCCATCCGTCCCGGCGAATATACCATGACAAACTGGTGACCTTTAATGCTCCGAACGGAGCTGCATATCACTTCCTTGACGGTTCACCGGTGGAAACAGAGATGGAATCTGGTTCAGACTGGGATGTGGTTTCTAAGGGTGGGGTATCAATTAGTCCCGTTTATCTCCACCCGGTAAACCACGAGGAGGATTCAGCGTATAAAAAAGAAGAATTCACCATCCAAAAATAATAATGAAATTATTCAGAAGGGTGTCCATCAATTTAAAATGGGAAGATATGTGGAAGCGCTTGGCACTTTTCTCTCTGTCCAGGGGAACGCCGAGGATTATCCCGAACTCCCATATTATTTGGGTCTATGTTATGCCCAGCTCGAAAAGTATGATGAAGCTGTCCTTTATTTAGAACAGGTCATTTCTTCAGGGTCGGACATTTTGCATTCGTACCAGAGCAGAATGCTTGCAGGCTATATTTATGCGGTGACGGATAGGCTGGATTTGTCGGCTTATGAATTCGGCAAACTTCTTGAGGAAGGATACCGGTCTGCGTCGGTATTCTCGGCGTTAGCGTTTACCCAATACAAACAGAAGAAAATAGAGGAGAGTGTGAGTTCCCTGAATTCGGCGTTAGAGATAGAACCTGGAAATCCGAACGCGTTAAACTCATTAGGATTTATCCTGGCTGATTCAGGCAGGGATCCGGCCGGCGGGGTTGAATTGTGCAAGAGAGCTGTGAGTATTAAGCCGGAGAGTGCTGCATACCTTGATTCTTTAGGATGGGCATTCTTTAAATCGGGGAATATCGCGGAAGGGGCAAAACTGCTCCGTAAGGCGCTGGCACTTGCTCCCGACGAGATAGAAATAATGAAGCATCTCCGCATTGTACTCGCCCGGGAAGCAGAAGATGAAAGGAAGAACGGATGAAAAAATCAGCAGCGTTAAATATGATTCTTTTTTTGTTATTCCTTTTTCCCATATATTTCTACGGACAGGATCAGTCTATACAGGAGATTAAAGCGGAGGAAGAATTCCGCCGCGGGGTCAACGCGTTTAATGCAGGTTTTTATAATGAATCTATCTTATCTCTCCTGAAATCTATTTCATTCCAGTCGGACACCCCTTTGGTGCATGAATGGCTGGGCCGTGCCTATTATTACTCGGGGTTTGAAGAAGCAGCAGTAAACGAATGGCAGTCTGTTCTAAGATTGCGGAGCAATCCTGTTTTACGTGTATTTGTGGATACGGTTATATTCCGGAGAAGCGGCGGTGCCGCATTCGATACCATGGACCGGTATGCTGTCATCACCTCTCTCCCCGGGTCTGTTGAAGGGGTTGATGCTTTCAGCCGTCCATCAGGAATTCATGCCCGGAGAGACGGCTGGTTCTATACCGTGGCTTACGGAACCAATGAAGTTATCTTAATGGACACAAACGGCAGAATCCGGAACAGATATCGCGGGGGAATCAGCGGATTTAACCGGCCCTTTGATGCCGCGGAGAGCGGAGACGGATATCTGTATGTTACCGAATATCGGGGAGACCGGATTTCAAAGGTCAACAGCAGAGGATTAAAGGAACTGGAGATAGGAAGTACAGGGATTCTGGAAGGAGAACTCCTCGGTCCGCAGTTTATCGACTTAGACGATTCTGGTTATCTCTATGTTACGGAGTACGGTAACCGCAGGGTTTCCAAATTCAGTTTGGATGGATCCTTTGTGCTCTCCTTCGGCCGGAAGAGCGGGGTATTCCCCGGTTTTAAAGCTCCCACAGGAATCGCAGTAGTTGGAGAAGCGGTGTACGTAGCGGATAAACAGGCAGGCGTTATATACAGATTCGACCAAAGCGGCAACTACTACGGATTTCTCGGCGCGGGGGTTCTCGAGAGCCCGGAAGGTATAACCCGGTTTAATGATGACCAGCTTTTAGTCGCGGATTCACGAAATCTTCTTCTGCTCAACACCAATAATGATACTTCTTCTTTATTCGCAGACCTCTCCGATACAGGCTCGGTTATTAACGCGGATATCAGTCCTAACGGTACTGTAATGGCGGCTGATTTTCAGGGCAATGCCGTGCGTCTTTTGGGTGAGATGGAAGAATTATACGCGGGACTTGTAGTGCAGGTCGATCGGGTCAATTCGGATCGTTTTCCTGAAATAGCGGTTGATGTCACGGTGCAGAACCGGACCGGTACCGGTATGGTGGGACTGGATATTGGGAACTTCAGTGTTACCGATGGAGGGTTGCCGGTTTCTGATCTTGAAATGACATATGCCGAATATTCGGTCGGGTTCGGTAATATCATGATTCTCGCGGAACGGTCCGCGGAGGTTATTCCTTTTCTTGACCAAATGAAAGAAACGGTTTTTGATACAGCGGAAGGAATCACAGGCAGGGGCTCCGCGGGATTGGTTGCGGCTTCATCTGAGCCTTTTATTGCCGATCCGTTAGGGTCCTCACCCCTTGATCTTGCGACAGCCGCGGCGGAGGAAGGATCATTTTCCGACGACTGGAGGTTTGATGCAGGACTGCGCCTGGCTGGAACTGAACTTATTGGTCGGGACGGTAAAAATTCTGTATTATTTGTCGGGAACGGCGGTATTGCGTCACAACAGCTAGGAGACTATGATCTCACTGAATTAGCGGCATTCTTGAGGAATAATGGAATCCGTTTTTACGGTATAGTATTAAGGAATGGATCGACTCCGGAGCTTGATTACCTTGCCGCGGAAACCGGAGGGCTTATAATAAATAACGATAATCCGAACGGAGCAGTTTTGATAATCGATCACCTTCTTCAGCGGCAATCCGGAACTTATCAGCTCACCTACGTATCCGGCAGTCCGTCGGATTTCGGACGGAGTTATATCCCGCTCGAAGTCCAGACAATTTATTTACGGAGAAGCGGCAGAGGCCGGAGCGGTTATTTTGCTCCGTTGGAATTTTAGTAAAAGGAAAGGAATGGGAATTTTTAGATATCTATCCGGACGGGGTAAACGGTCAAAGGAAGAATGGGATGAATATTGGGAATCCATCTGTAATCAGTGCGGATTATGCTGTTTTGAACGGCGGCTGAGATGGAACGGGGACGTGATCATTGAGTACGACAAGCCTTGCAGATATCTCGATACGAATACCAGACTGTGTACGGTATACGAACACCGTTTTCAGATATGTTCAAATTGTAACAAGGTTACCATGTATCACGCGCTGTTCGGAAGATATATGCCGCCCCAATGCGCCTATGTAGAAACTTTCCGGAAGAAGAAAAAAAGAAAAAAAGGGATCTAAAAAAACGAAAGCCGTTCAATCTATTTGACATATCCCGCGGTGATTTGTACTATAATAGCTTAATGTATTAAAGTTTTTTGATGTCACATATTTAGGAGGGAGATATGGGAACTTTTACCTCGCTTTTTCTGATATTAGGAGGGGTCCTTTGTTTAACTGGAATGATCGTTAAACAAAAGCCGGAAATAGAAACAACGATTACAAAGGTGGATCAGATAGCTGGATGGGCCGGATTTATCTTGATGATTTGGAGTGTAATCTTTTTCATCTGGGTTCTGGCAAAACTAGGAGATTTGCGGTTTCAGCGGCTTGTTTCAAACGCCCGGCAGGCAGCCGGAGAAAGCGGCTGGTCTCCCTTTTTCTGGTGGTTCACGAATTTCGTTATCAGTCTGCTGTCGATGCTGGTGGGCTTTATTCTGGGACTGCCTATCCTTCAGAAGCTGCTTCTCGAAAAAACTGATGATCAAACACAGGTTAAAATCGCGGATTTTCATACCGCGTTGGTCGGCAAGAAAAATCTCTTTGGATTTATTGCCGCCGGTGCCGGTCTCTGGGGTTTGATCTACAACATTGTAGTTCACTCAAGAATGCCTTCTGTTGCCGCCATTGGATCAAATTTACCAGGTTTTTAACCCGGTTGAGATCCACACGATTGAAAATCTGTTAAGCATGTTCCGTCTGCATTCCTTAAATTTGTGATGCAGACGGGCATATTTAGACCCTTTCTTCCGAAAAGTTTGACAACCACCTTAACCCGCCATATACTTCAAATTAGAAATGAGCCTAAATTATTTTGGAGGAAAGAGTGGCTACCGTAAGAGAATTATTCAGTGCCTATAATAAAAATGAACTACCAAGAGAGGGAGGCTTTATTGTAAGCTCCTTTTTCGCAGAAAACTCAACATACACAAAGTATGAAATTACCTCTTACAATAATGTAAAAGCAATTCATGCTTCAGATGACGGTCTTACTTTTCAGGCGGATGGTAAAAAGCTTTATATTTTAGTTGAACCGGTTAACTACGAAAAAAAACACACAGAACCTTCATACCGTGATGATGCTCATAAAATTCCCTATCGGTTTAAAGAAGTAGAAATGTTCACAACAAAACGTCAGGACAAGGTGATGGTCGGGCGGGAACCTATTATCAGTTACGGATCATTTACCATTCTTAAAACGATGGGAAACAATTTTTCATACATTTTTTATCCGGATCCCCAGCTTGACCGTATTATGGTTAAATTTTTTCAGGAGACTATGTGGAAAGACGCTAATGTGCCCCGTGCCGATGCAGTCAAAATTTCCAAGGAAATCGGAGCAATCTTTAAAAATTTTATGCAGGCAAAAACTGTATAACAGAGAATGACGTTTTAAGGAAATGCGCAGTTCCCCGATAAAAAAGGACCGGTTTTAAAGCCGGTCCCTTTTTGGTGCGTTCTTCATCGTAAGCATACGGACGGTATTCTTTAATTCGTTTATCTGTTTTTTCTGAGAAGCAATCATATCGATCAATTCTCTCGCGTCCAGTTCATCCTTGGTAGACACAGCAGTATTCTTTTTGAAAATTTCGTAGTCGTTTGTTGCTTCTATCTCGGCCAGTTCGAATGAATCTTTATAGTAGTCCAAATCCAGCGGCATGTTGGGGAAATTTTTCGACTGAATTATTTTCTGCCCTATCCTCTCCACCTCCTGCGCGGCTAAACTTGATGGGTAGGTTGTATAAAGAATAGACAACTCGTCCAGTGATTTTGGAACAGCTTTGTCTCTGTAAATAAGACCTAAGCACTCGGTATCCAATCCAAGAAATTTTTTAATCAAATCCCGCAGTTTTTCAACAAATCCGATATCTTCAGGCTGGTCAGCCATATTAACAATCAGTTTTAGTTTGAGCAGCTCCATACTCTTTTTAACGTTACGGCTTACCGGTCCGCTCCGTTTGGCGATCTCTTTCTCGATCTCAGAAAACGGCGGGATTTCCCCGGGTTTCTTTTCCTTAAGTACTGAGGTCATGTAAGAGGAAACTTTTTTATTGCTGTTAAAAGCCCGCAGAATAAATCTGAAAACCATGGTTTTAAGAAAAGAGTAAGTATTGAGCAGAGAAGGGGCGTGCGGGTTTACAACAAGAAAACCGGAGTTGGAAATCAGAAAAAAGTCAATTATTGAAAAATGGCTGCCGGAAGCCAAATCAATTATGACATAATCTCCTTCAAGCTTTTCTATATTGCTTATCAACCCGTTTTTCTGGGTTCCCGTAATATTGGCCATTCCGGTAACCAGAACATCTCCGGGGACAAACGATAAATTGGGGGTTTCGGTCTGAAATACAATATCCTCGAATGATGTCTTCCTGTCGGAAAGATAGTTTCCAATTCCGGGATTTGTGTTTTTAATACCCAAATACGTGTGGAGATTAGAGCCCCCTAAATCGAGATCCACTAGTGTTGTCTTTTTACCGCTCTGCGCCAAACTCACAGCAAGGTTGGCGCAGAAGAATGATTTTCCTACACCTCCCTTTCCGCTGGCAACAGGTATAATTTTTGTATCCGCTTTCTCATTAATAATCATAGTATTAGTATACTCGAACATGCAAGGAATGGTAAATGAGTATTCCCGTATTGCCGTTTTTCCGCGAGAAAAATATGCGGCAATTCCCGGTCAATCCGATAAAAATTTATATATTATATCATCGCTGTCCAAAATAAAAAGATTTTTAACTATTAATTGCCTGAGATCCAAGTTATAATAAATCAAGCTTAGAGGGCTAATTTATTACAACAAAAGGAAATCAGGCAATGAGTAATCA
>CAYLLE010000054.1:0-21659 GCA_964384485.1 uncultured Spirochaetales bacterium
TAGACATGGATCTCCCGCGCTGTTTTGACACTCTGAACCATCAGCAATTCCCGGTCAACCCGATCTAAATTTATATATTATATGAAATTATGGCCTTTTCTTAATCACAAAAGGAGTTGACCGGGATTTGCTGCTGAACCATGACTTGATCGTCAAGCTTATGCGAAAGAGGGTAACAGACTTATAAAGGTCTCATCGTCCCTGTGTAGGGGGATTTTGAACAGGAGCCGTATACGTGACCCGTACGTACGGTTCTGTGAGAGGGCTGTAGCGGAATTCATCCGCTACAGCCTACTTAATTTCAAAAAATTCACTTCTATTTGAATTCTTTCGTAAAAAAAAGCCGTATTTATACTATGGAAGACTCCGGAGAAACCTTCCGAATACATTTATTCGAGGGAGAAAAATGAATAATCTAAACTCAATTTTAGTTGACGGTAACCTGGTGCGGGATCCTGAGTTAACGGAAACCCCGAAAGGAACCAAGGTTTGTAATTTCAGTGTCGCGTCTAACCGGTATTACAAGCAGGAAAATGAAACCCATAAAGAGGTTTCGTTCTTTGACGTGGAAGCTTGGTCGAAGCAGGCGGAACTGTGCGCTGAGTACCTGAATAAAGGAAGAGGTGTCCGGGTAGTGGGACGGCTGAAGCAGGACCGGTGGGTCGGTACGGACGGGAAAAATCATTCCAAGCTTAAGATCGTAGCGGAAAATGTTGAGTTCAAGCCGGATTTTAAAGGTAACCGGAAAGACGAGAAGCAGTACACGGATGAACCGGAAAAACAGGAGGAGCCGGTCGAGGCAGTGGCTGAACAAAAAATCCCGTTTTAGCACCGCTTTGGGCTCTTCTTTTAAAGAAGAGCCCGGATTTTTATATCAAAACCCTTGACCTTTTTTCCCTTCGGCGTTACTATCTGTAGAAACACTACGTTACTATTGATAGAAACACGAAAGCTGCCGGAGGGTACATTGGAAAAGGAAATAAAAATAATAGGCGGTGAACGGTTCACACCCCTGGGACTTGCAAAGAAATTGAACGCCAAAGCTGTTTTGGAATCCGCTTCTTTTGAGGGGGGAAAGGAGCGGTATTCCATATTGATGGTGGATGAAGCGTTCAGAATTGAACAGCGGCAGGATACAGTTTACATGATCCGCCGCGGGAAAAAACTAAAAATTAAAAGCCGGGGAAAAGATCTTCTCGATATCGCGCATTATTTTGCTGACCAGCATTCCGAGCACGGACAGGATTTTCCATTCCCCGCCGGGGGCATAGGATTTTTATCTTACGGGTTTGCTAAACACTGTGATGATTTCAAGCTGCATAACCGGCAGGAAAATCTCGGTTTACCCGAAGGAGGGTTTATTTTCGGACACTCCTTTATTATATTCGATCACTTTTCCGACCTGCTCTATTTGGTGGCCCTTAATTACCAGGAAGCTCCGGAAAATGTTAAAAAGATTGCCCGGGATCTGGAATACCGCATTAATGATCTGGATTTTAACTATCTAAAAGAAGAAGAAAAAGAATATTCGGTACGGATGGAAGATGAAGGCAATAAAGAAGCATTTATTGATGGTGTTAAGGCGGTAAAAGATCACATAAAAAAGGGGAACCTTCTCCAGGGAGTTTTATCCCGGAGGATAACCTACAGCACGGATATTCCCGCGTTAGAAGCGTATCAGCGTCTCCGTTCGGTAAATCCTTCACCCTACATGTTTTATATCGATTACGGAAATTATCAGCTCTTCGGAGCATCTCCCGAAATGCATATCAAGGCAAAGAAGGACAAGATTACCATTAGGCCGATCGCCGGAACAAGGCGGCGCGGTAAAACAGAGGAAGAAGATAAAACTCTGGAAGAAGAGCTCATTAATGACGAAAAAGAACGGGCTGAACATTTAATGCTGGTGGATCTGGCGAGAAACGACCTGGGAAGGATCTGTACTCCAGGTACAGTGACGGTCACCGAATATATGGGGGTGGAACGGTACTCCCATGTTATGCACATTGTTTCGGAAGTACAGGGAACCCTGCAGGAGAAAAAGACGGGCATTGAAGGAATTAGAGCGACATTTCCGGCCGGTACGGTTTCGGGAGCTCCCAAGATCAAGGCGGTGGAAATAATAGATTCCCTTGAACCGGTTGACCGGGAATTCTACGCCGGTCTCGTGGGATACATAGAACCGGGGGGACATGTAGATTCCTGCATCACCATACGGAGTGCCTTAAAAATGGGAAACCGGCTCATTCTCCAGGCGGGGGCGGGTATCGTATACGATTCCAAACCGGAACGGGAATATACGGAAACGGGAGAAAAATTGGGTGCCATGGTCGGTATATTCGGCGAACACCGGAAGGAAAAAGAGGAGATTTCGGTATGATTCTAATCATCGACAACTACGATTCTTTCACACACAATCTTTTTCAATATCTCAGCGAACTTTATTTCGGTCCGATAAAGGTGGCGAGGAACGATAAAATTACTATCGAAAAAATCCGGGAAATGAAACCGGACTACATTGTTATATCTCCAGGGCCGGGTACTCCTGCCGATACAGGAGTCTCTGTGGAAACCATCAAAGAGTTTGCCGGCCGGATTCCGATACTCGGTGTTTGTCTCGGACATCAGGCAATCGGAGCGGCTTTCGGAGCCGATATCAAGCAGGCACCACGGATCGTGCATGGAAAAACGGAAATGATACAACTGGACGGGAAGGGTCTATTCCGGAACCTGCCTTCATCGGAACTGTTTACCCGGTACCACTCCCTGGCAATAGACCGGAATACACTGCCGGAGGAGCTCGAGATTACCGCCGAGAGTGATGACGGGACTGTTATGGGAATCCGGCACAGAGAATATATCCTGGAAGGGGTGCAGTTCCACCCCGAATCGATCGCCAGCGGTTCGGGAAAGAGGCTTTTAAAAAATTTTCTTAACTACAGGAGAGAACCGTTTAACGTAAGGAAAAAATTAAGTCGTGTCATAGACGGAAAAGATCTTTCGAAAAAAGACGCGGAGCTGTTTATGGAGGAGGTAACTGAAGGGAATCTGACTCCCTCACAAATTGCCGGATTTCTGACCGCGTTAAATGCCAAGGGTATTTCCGCTGAAGAAATAGCAGGCTGCGCTTCTGTGCTCAGAAAAAAGAAAGTGCCGGTTCATACTCCCCTTGAGGTGATGGACACCTGCGGCACCGGAGGTGACGGCTTGGGAACGTTTAACATTTCCTCCATGGCGGCGATTGTAACCGCGGCCTGCGGTGTACCGGTGGCGAAGCACGGAAACCGTTCGGTAAGTTCTAAATGCGGAAGCGCGGATTTTTACGGAGCCCTGGGCATCGATATAAACCTTACACCGGAAGAAGCCCGGGAGTACCTTGAGTCGGTCAAATTTTCTTTTCTCTTCGCGCCTCATTTCCATCCGGCCATGAAGCATTGCGCGGTTCCCAGACGGGAACTCGGGATTAAAACGATTATGAATCTGCTTGGTCCTTTAGCAAATCCTGCCGAGGCTGCACATCAGCTGATTGGAGTATTTTCCAGGAAATATCTCAGCACGATGGCCAGGGCCGCGGACATGGTTGGTATTAAACGGGCAGTGATCGTGCACGGTCATGACGGAATGGATGAAATATCGGTGTCCGGACCCACCTGGATCGCCGAGAAGAAAGAAGACGGAACGGTTGAAGAGTACCAGTTTGATCCCGGGGAACTTGGCATACCTTATTTCCCGAGAGAAAAACTGAAAGGCGGAGACGCCGCGGAAAACGTCATTATGGCAAAAGAACTGATTTCCGGCAGGGGCGAGGAGGCAGTGCGTCACGCTGTTCTCCTCAATACCGGGGGAGCATTATTTGCCGCGGAAACCGCGGGGTCAATCAAGGAAGGATATTTGATGGCCGCGGACGCCCTGGATTCAGGGCGGGTTCAGCAGAAGATCGAACAGATAATTGATTTCGGTAAACTCCTGAAGCGGAGAAGAGCATCATGAGGGAAACAGGGAAGAACATCCTGGAAGAAATAGTCGCTTCACGGCAAAAAAATAAAACTGCTCTTCAGTCGCGTTCAAACCGGGAAAGGGTTCTTGGAAACAGGATAACTGTTCCTTTCGGCCGGCAGCCGTTTGTTATTTGTGAAATAAAGCGGGCATCTCCGTCAAAAGGAGATTTCGCGGCCGGTATTGATCCTGTGGTTCAGGCCGGAATTTATAAAGACGCGGGAATACAAAATGTTTCGGTGCTAACGGAGCCGGATTATTTTAAAGGAGATTTACGGTTCATTACCCGGATAAAGGAACGGTATCCTGAGTTATCTCTTCTGCGGAAAGATTTTTTGCTGGACACCGAAGATATAGAGGACTCCTACCGGAGCGGAGCCGATGCTGTTCTTTTAATTGCTTCAATTTTATCAGACCGAACGATTCAGGAGATGTATACCCGAACAAAGGAACTGGGTATGCGGGCACTGGTGGAGGTTCATGATAAAACCGATATCGATAAAGTCCGGAGGTTCAAACCCGATTTGGTGGGTATTAACAGCAGGAACCTGAAAAACTTTTCGATAGATCTTCTTCATCCGCTTCGGGTGAAAAAGTTTCTTACCTGGAACCCTGCAATTATTTTGGAATCAGGCATAAAAGGCGCGTATGGCGGCCGATTCGCGGTTTCTGAAAATTTCAGCGGTGTGTTAGTGGGTGAATCGGTTATGCGGAACCCGGGGCTCATTCCGAAAATAATCTCCGGTTTAAACGGTTCGGCGGAAAATGATTTCTGGACAAAATTGACAGGAAAGATGAAGATCCGTGAATTCCCGCTTGTGAAGGTCTGCGGTCTCACCAATCGGGCTGATGTTTCAGCGGCCGAAGATTTTGGCGCGGATCTCCTCGGGTTTATTGTAGCGCCCTCTCCCAGAAAAGCCGGCGGAGCTTTTATACGGTCCCTCCCGCAGACCAGAGGTCTGAAGGCGGCCGTTACTGTCTGCAGGGACGGAAAACCGGAGGCGGAAGCAGTAGAGCTCCTTAGACAGGGATATGTGGACTGTCTTCAGATCCACGGAGATCTCAAGGATGATCTAACCGGGATATATCCCTATTATAGTTCCGTACAGGTGCGGAGCCCGTCGGATACCCAGATTCCTCCGGATTATGAACCGCCGCGGATACTGCTGGATACCTTCGCGGCTGATAAGGCGGGAGGTACCGGGAAACGCATTCCGGAAAAGTTTCTAACAGGGGTTTCAGGGAAACCGCTCTGGATTGCAGGCGGGATTAACCATGCAAACGTGGACGAAATCATCAGGAATTACAAGCCCGAACTGATCGATGTATCCAGCGGTTTGGAATTGGAACCGGGAAAAAAGGATATGATAAAGATGAAGAAGTTTTTTAAGGAAATAAGGAGAAGCAGGTGAGTGTTGATTTTTTCGGACCCTATGGCGGAAAATATGTTGCCGAAATGCTTCGGGGAGCATTAGATGAACTCTCCGGCGTATTTGACGCGGCTGCTGATGATCCATCATTCTGGAAGGAATACAGTAAGCACGCTAAAGAGTATGTGGGACGGCCCACACCCCTCTATTACGCGGAAAACACAAGCAGAACCGCAGGCGGAGCCGATATCTATATAAAATTGGAAGGATTAGCAAATACCGGCGCGCATAAAATAAATAACGCGTTAGGGCAGGTCCTGCTGGCCCGGCGGATGGGTAAGACGCGGATTATAGCCGAAACCGGCGCGGGACAGCACGGATACGCGACAGCGGCGGTATGCGCGAAATTTGGTATGCCGTGCCGGATATATATGGGAGAAGTGGATATACGGAGGCAGAGACCCAACGTGTTCTGGATGGAAATGTTCGGTGCCGAAGTTGTTCCTGTGAAATCCGGCTCCCGGACATTGAAGGACGCTGTTAACGAGGCGCTCAGAGACTGGGCGGCAAATCACGGGACGACCCACTACCTGCTGGGGTCAGCCCTGGGTCCTGCTCCATATCCCCGAATGGTACACCGGTTTCAGTCAATTGTCGGTACTGAGACAGAGGCGCAGCTCGCGTCCATGGGAGTGACTCCGGATGCCATGATTGCCTGTGTCGGAGGCGGGTCAAATGCCGTAGGATTCTTTTCGCCTTATCTCGATAAACAGACACCCCGGCTGATCGGCGCGGAAGCAGGCGGGCGGGGAGAAGGAACGGGGGAGCATGCCGCCCGTATGAACGGGACAGGTGTTGTAGGTATCGCGCAGGGGTACAAAAGTCTTTTTCTGCTTGATTCCGACGGGCAGATCGGATCCACCCATTCGATTTCAGCCGGGCTGGATTATCCGGGAATAGGCCCGGAACTCGCGTATTACGGTGAGGCCGGAAGGATAGAGTTCACCGGAGTTCGGGATCAGGCCGCCCTTGACGCTTTAAGGGTTTTTGCAGAGAACGAGGGGATTGTCTTTGCTCTGGAATCGGCCCACGCCGGAGCGGCTTCCCTTAGGTATGCTAAGGAAATGGGAAAGGGTAAGAGTATTGTGATCAATATGTCGGGCCGGGGTGACAAGGATATCTTTATCACCGCCGGGAGCCTTGAACCCGGCACCTGGAAGGAATATCTGCAAAGCGAGGCGGACAGAATATGACCAGCACCCGAATATCATTGATGAGCCATCTTATCCCTTTTTTTCCGGATTTAGACACTTCACTAAAAATTGCCGGAATAATGGCCGAATCGGGAGCGGATATCCTGGAAGTACAGTTTCCCTACTCCGATCCGACAGCCGACGGTCCGGTAATTCAGGAAGCATGCAGTACTGCTTTGGAAAACGGCTTTACCGTTGCCCATGGATTCCGTTTCCTTGAGGACCTTGCCCGATCGTCAGGTACTTCAATTTACCTTATGGTATACGCCGGACTTCTCTACGCGGGCGGAATTGTACCGTTCATTGAAAGGGCAAAAAAAGCGGGAGTCTCGGCGATAATTGTGCCCGATCTGCCCGTGGATCAAGATGAAGGTTTTTTCAGCGCGGCAAAAGACGCTGAAATTGATCCGGTGCCGGTGCTTTCGCCAGGCATGACGGATCAACGGATGGAAACTGTCATGGAAGCTGCTGGTTCTTCTGTATACGCAACCCTCAGGTCCGGTATAACCGGTTCGAAAACAAGCCTGGGAGATGAGAACATAGGGTTTCTTAAAAAATTAAATACCTACGGGAAAAAAGTGATGGCGGGATTCGGCGTGAACAGCCGTGAACTTGCCCTGTCGGTCTCCGAATACGCCGATACGGTTGTCGCCGGGTCGGTGTTCATGGCGCCATTTCTAATTGACCGGGAAAACGGGCTGCAGGAACTGCGGGTATACCTGAAATCCATTATACACGGAGAACACCTATTCTAAATTTGTAATTTCAAATAGCCTGTTTTTGAGAATCATGCCTCTGTCTGCATGTTGACGGGCATAGTACCTTTTCAGTACTCTAAGGGCAAGGGAGGAATTGATGGCTAAAGAAGTTACATTGACTGAAGGAAATTTCGAGCAGGAAGTCATGAATGCCGATATGCCGGTGCTGGTAGATTTTTGGGCTGAGTGGTGTATGCCCTGCAAAATGGTGGCTCCTGTACTAGAAGAAATCGCGGATGAGTACGCGGGAAAGCTCAAGGTGGGGAAGCTGAATGTGGACTCCGAAGGAGATATAGCGATGAAATATAACGTAGTCAGCATACCTACCATTTTGCTGTTTAAAGACGGAAAGGTCGTGAATCAGCATATAGGCGCTGCCCCGAAAAACGCGCTGGAGAACCTTTTTAAAGACGAAATTTAATCCCTCCTTATCGGGGGTTATATTCCTCCGAAGTGTTTGTCTCTCCGAATGTAGAACCCCGGGTTGGAACGATGTGCCAATCTCCAGCGGTGTTTGAATCCGGTTCCTCGGGAGTACGGCAGATGGAGCGGGTTGATGTTGAATCATCAGGATTTACCGCTTCTTCCGGTCTAATTGGACCGGCAAAGACCCAGCCGCCGAGATCGGCTATCTCCTTTACCCGTTCTGCAGTTTTTGAGCTTCCGAATCCTGAGTATTTTTCATCGGAATCACTGGTTCTGTTGCTGTAGATGACGGCATCCAAAAGTTCACCCCCCGGGTTATCGTAGACGGTCAAGACGCCGTTATTTCCGCTCAATCCTGTTCCCCCGTTCACCCAGAAATCCCATGCGGAAGGATGGGCATCCAAGCCGCCTGATTGATCAGGAGTTACCGTCTCGTCAATCTCTTCCGGGAGTCCTTCAGGCTTAAAATGGACAAGCAGGTAATCTCCTTTTTCTACCTGCACTTCAGGGAACACTATTCCTTGATCATTATTGAAAGCGGTGCCTTCGAACAGACAGACACCGCCCAAATTGCCTTCTTTTATCACCTTCAATTCCACAAGGTCGGGATGGTTTCCGGACCCCTGTGTTATGAACTCATTGATCAAGACGCCAGGAGTGTCCGGGTTAAAGCCGTAGAAACGGGCGTTCAATGTAACGGAGTTTCCGGCACAGTCCTCGATGGTTGTGTCAATGATGTACTTGATGCCCGGAGACGTCGGGATTGCGAGAACGTATTCTATTGAACTGCCGTTTATCCTTACATCGGCTACTGGTAGATCAGGAGCTATAACCGGCAGACGGTCAGTCGGGGCGACAGCTTCGCTGCAGCGGATGAGTATGGTATTCCGGTTTTTCATCCGGATGGATGCTACGGCCGGGGGGACCGTGTCACTATCGGTTACAAACTGAACCGATTCCATGGGACCGCAGGAGAAAACCGCCCCTGTAAGAAAAATCATTAAAAACAGAGCCGAACCCTTCATAAATGCCTCCTGAATTGATATAATTTATCTTTCCGCATTCTATTTAACCGGAAAAAACATGCGGGAAATTCAAACTTCCTGAAAAATGTTCCTGAAATTTTAGAACAGAATGATGTTTTAGAATCGCCGGGTTATATTATTCGTATACAGGAGGATATAATGGGAAGCGGACCCCTTTTTGAAAAATACGGCCACACCATTCAGTCTGGAAAAATTATTTTCCGGGAAGGGGATGACGGGAATCAGATGTTCATCATTCAGAACGGAAAGGTCAGGATAAGTAAAAATATTGACGGGAAGGAGCATATTCTTGCCGTGCTGGGGAAAGGTGATTTCTTCGGTGAAATGGCTATTGTTACCAGTATTAAACGGACAGCTACCGCCACCGCAATCGGGGCGGTGGATCTTTTATGTTTTGACCGTTCAGGTTTTCAGGGAATGATTGAAAACAATTCAAAAATCGCCCTGAATATTATAGATAAGCTCTGTCGGAGACTGCAGCAAGCGAATCATCAGATACAGCATCTTGTAAAGGGAAACGCGAAAAATCTGGTAGCGCTTAATTTGTACTATGCTTTCCAGGAGCGAAAATCAGGAAATCCGCCCATACCTTTTGACCGCACCTTAGAAGAGATTTCCCTGAATCTTGAGCTGCCGGAAAAGCGGCTGAGAGCGATCTTCTCTGAACTTCAGGAGGAGGGGATTATATCCATCAATCAGAATTCTCTCAACCTTGTAGATCAGGAATCACTGAACCGGATTGCCGAAAACACCGGAAACAAAATTCGTTAACGAGGAGACAGTATGTGCGGAATAGTTGGCTATGTGGGTAAGAAAAATGTAACCGAGATCCTGCTGGAGGGTCTTAAGCGGCTTGAATACCGGGGATATGATTCTGCCGGTATCGGTGTACAGAACTCCGGAGAAATCAGGGTGATCAAGCGGAAGGGGAAGATTCATGACCTTCGGGAATCGGTGCCTTCCGGCATAACCGGCAGATGCGGCATCGGCCATACCCGGTGGGCGACCCACGGCGAGGTGAACGACGTAAATGCCCATCCCCATACCGATTCAACCGGAAAAATTGTAGTTGTTCATAACGGGATTATCGAAAACTTTTCCGCGCTTAAAGAAAAGCTGGCTGAAGACGGACATGTATTCCACACGGCCACAGATTCCGAGGTTATTCCCCACTTGATCGAAAGTCTGTACCAGGGAGATCTGGAAAAGGCAGTAAAGGAAGCGGTGGTCCTTTTGAAGGGCACCTATGGAATTGTCTGTATGCACGCGGATGAACCGGATATAATAGTTGGAGCACGAAACGGATCTCCTCTGGTTCTCGGAATTGGTGAGGATGAATTTTTTCTTGCCTCTGATGTTACCGCCATGATTGCCTATACGAAACAGGTTGTGTATATCGAAGACGGCGAAGTTGTTTCCATTAGGGACGGCAATTTTCATACTACCGATTTCCGGGACCGAAGCGTCGAGAAAAAAGTTGATTACATTACCTGGGAACTCGAAGAAATAGAGAAGAACGGGTTCGTCAATTTTATGGAGAAGGAGATTTTTGAGCAGCCCGAGTCCATCCTGCGGGCCATGCAGGGACGGCTCGACTTTGAAGGCGGCACAAGCCACCTGGGCGGGCTAAACCTGACCAAGCAGGAACTGCTCAATTTGGAACGGGTAAAAATAATCGCGGCCGGGACTTCATATCATGCCGGAATGGTGGGAGCTTACCTGATGGAAGGTTTGGCAAGAGTTCCCTGCACTGCCGAACTCGCCTCGGAACTGCGATACCGGAATCCGATTGTGGAACGGAACACCATTTACTTTGCTGTATCTCAGTCAGGGGAAACTGCCGACACCCTGTACGCTATGCGGGAGCTCCAGAGAAAAGGCGCGAAGGTACTGGGTATCTGCAATGTGGTCGGCTCGACTATTCCCCGGGAATCGGACGGCGGAGTCTATATCCATTCGGGACCTGAAATCGCGGTTGCTTCCACCAAGGCCTTCACCAGTCAGCTTACCGCTCTTTATCTTTTCGCCGTCCTTATCGCTAGAATGAGGGATCTGTCTTTAGAACGGGGTCAGGAGATAATCAGGCAGTTGGAAGCTATTCCCGACCAGGCGCGCTACGTATTGGCAAAAGCCGATGAAATCAAGGCACTGGCTGCCAAATACGCGCATGTGGAGGATTGTCTCTTTCTGGGCCGGGGTTTAAATTATCCTGTAGCCCTGGAAGGCGCGCTCAAGCTAAAAGAAATCTCGTATATCCACGCGGAGGGATACAGCGCCGCTGAGATTAAACACGGACCTATCGCTCTAATAAACGAAAAAACCCCCTCGATTTTTCTTATTCCCGACGACGGACTCCGGGAAAAAGTTATTTCCAACATGAAGGAAGTAAAGGCCCGGCAGGGCAAAGTGATCGCGGTATGTGTGGAAGGGGACCGGGAAGTTGAAGCAATCGCGGATGATACAGTTACCATACCGAAAATGAACGAACTTATGTATCCGTTCGTAATGATCATCCCTCTACAGCTTTTCTCCTATTATGCTGCCTTAGAACTTGGAAGGAACGTTGACCAGCCGAGAAACCTTGCCAAAAGTGTAACGGTGGAATAATGGTATTCTGGATTTTCCTCGGTTTCCTTCTGTTTACAGGATGTACCGGAGAAAATCCGCAGGATGACGCCCCGACAACCATGGCCGTATCCGCCGGAGAAGCGCCGGAAGATACGGCCCTCCTCATATCGGGGCCGGAGCGGAAAAAAGGAATACCCTACATTGGCCCGAACGCTTTGGAATATTTCTCTGCCGTCTATGTGATTCAGGACCGGGAAATCCAGGTTCTCTATATCCCGGACGGATTTGTATTTAACGAGAGCTGGACACCCGCCGGATGCCGGCTCGCTAATATTTCGGTGTATTCCATATCGGATACCGTGCTCCTGACCAGGAACTCAGACGGGTTTGTTCTTTTTGTAACGGCCGCATCCGGGGCATCGGAACCGTTCGATATCTGCAGGTTTATCCAGTATTTCCATCCCCGGTTTCAATATTTTCAGTCCACCCTCGGATCTTCACGGGATGCCCACTTTCCAGCGGTGATACGGCTTCGGTAAAATCCTTCGTCAAAATACCGATACTATTAATATGATTAAAAAGTTCCTGATACCGGCGGTTTTCTGCGTTTTCACGGTCAGTCTTTTCTCTTTAGATCTTTCTTTAGCGTCTGAAGATATCGTTATAAAGCAGAGTCTGGAGGGGGGATATTACCTGCATATCCGGAAGAAACCGGATATAGACTCGGTTATCATTACCGAATCAACTGAAGATCCGGAACACCGGGCGGCTACATATTCATGGAGAAATCCCGTGTTTCATCCGGAAAACGGAAATGAGAAACGGATGCTGGACGGTGAATTCCTTCCGGCGGACCGGCAGATTTATTCTCTTATCGATTCAACTCCTGAAAAGAGCCCCTATTTTGATGAAGCGTTTAAAATTTTTATTCCTTATGTGGTTATTTACGGATATTCCTGGTCCCGGAACGGAGAGATACTAGTTGTGGACGGAACTTATTTTAGTATCCGGACATTTGCGAAACCTTACGGTAATTATGAGGCGGGCTATCAAGATAATCCTTTTATTCTGAGAGTTACCCAGAAATCCGAACCTGAAGAGAAAGAAGCTCTTGGAAATTATATGGACGATACCGTCCGGGATTTTTCGGAGATTGCTCTTGAGGGAAGGGGGGACACCAAATTCTCCAAAGGGGAGGCGGATGTTCTTGATAAAATCGCGGAAATAATCGAAAAAGCTCCCGGGAAGACGCTTGACCTTGTATTAGCCCTGGATACCACTCAGAGTATGGAGAATGATATCCCCTATCTTCAGCGGGAACTGCTTCCGCTGCTGCGGGAGCGAACAGGCAGGTTTGAACGGTTCCGGTTCGGTATGGTGATGTACCGGGATTACCTGGAGGAATACTTAACCAGAGTAATCGGTTTTCAAAACAGCCTTGATTCGGTTCAGAGTATGCTGGACGGGTTAACGGTGTTCGGCGGAAGGGATATTCCGGAAGCGGTTTATGAAGCGCTGTACACGGGAATTATCCGCTTTCCCTGGCAGTCCGACTCCCGTCTCATAATACTCATCGGCGACGCGCCTCCCCATCCGAGACCGCGAGGTTCAATAACTAAGGAAATGGTTTACTCTGAGGCGTTAAAACAGAATGTGACGATAAATACGATTATTCTTCCGCAGTAGAAAGCTCCTGCTCAACTTTGACGAGAATTTTCTCGGAAAGTATCAGGAAACGTTCCGGCCGTTCCTGGCTGGACGCTGAGTATTTATTGATTAGATCTTCGAAAAGCCGTTTCGACGTGGAGTAATCTTCCATCCTATAATGAATAAATGCTATTTCATATTCTGCCGCTGTTATATGAGGAATATCCTGGGGGTATCTGGTAATGAATTCACGGTAGTAGGCAAGAGCGGTTTGATATTTCCCCGCGTCTTTCGCTTCCTGAGCCCTTTGAAAAAATTCGGGCTGACTCAATCCGGCGGGAATTTCAGGGGGGGCTGAACTGCAGGAAACGGCCAGTAAAAGGGCTGCTGAAATAAAGGCTATATTTCTAAGAATCATGAAAAAACTCCTCTCCATCAGTATGATGACGGATTGGAATTATATCATATACTCCTCATCAGTGATAGGCAGAGTCTTCTTTAAATCCTTAATAAAATTCTTTATATCGCCCATTGGTTCATACATATCACAGGAATCAATGCTTCTCCGGGCTACGGTAAAGTATTTGTAGATTTTTTCTTCGCCTAGTTTTTTTCGCCATTTTCCGGCATCGCAGCGGACCCGCAGATAATAACAATTCCGGTCTTCCGAGCCTTCTGTTATCACCTTGCAGTGGATACAATTAGCACAGTAAATCTTGCCGGTGTTTTCACTTTTCGCCGTCCTTGGCTGACGTGTCAATTTTTGGGTACTCGACATGAAATCCCTCCTTGGTTTCGCCGAGAATGTAACTATCCTATCGGTTATTATGATGATCGTAACATTTGACCTGTTTCTTTAGGGGATTCACGTTAATTTCTTGTGAATTGATATTTTAGAGGATAAGAAAACCTCCCCGGCAAAAACCGGAGAGGTATTAATGCTTATTTCCATACTATGTAGCCGGGTAAGGTTCTGGACGGTACGGTACTGTCCCTGGGCAGAACACGGACGGTGTATCCTTGGCGGCCGGAGAAATCGCAGGTCATGGTAAGCCGGTAGGCGAATTTTCCGTTCCCCTTTTCTTCAGCGACTTTCATTTCCGTTCCTTTCGGGTCGGTAAATTTCCCTTTTGAATCCAGCACTCCATGGTACAATTCCACGGTAACATCTTCGGGAGACAGGGCTCCCAGGCTGATCTCCGCGTTTACGGTAAATTTATCTCCCACCTGCATTTCCGGGGAGTGATTCCAGCCGATATTTCCGACCGCTACCTTGTGCCAGGATGATTCAAGCTTCTTTATGTAATCCGCAGTATTTTTCGCTTCCTTGAATCCGTCCCCCGAAAGCACTTTGGCATTTTTTAAGGCAGGTAAATAGAACCGTTCCGAATATTCCATCAGCATACGGTGACTGGCAAATTGCTTTCCCACACTTGCCATGGCGTCTTTCATCTTGCTGATCCACTGCCGGGGAAGCCGGTCCGGACCCCGGTTGTAAAACATCGGGATGATCTCGCGTTCCAATAGATCGAACAGGGCTTTACTTTCTATATCATCTTGCAGTTCGTCATCACTGTACTCTTCTCCCGCGCCAATTGCCCATCCGATGGCGGGATCATATGCTTCCGCCCACCAGCCGTCCAGTATACTCAGGTTGAGTACGCCGTTTATTGAGGCTTTCATGCCGCTGGTACCGCTTGCTTCTAAAGGACGGCGCGGTGTATTCAGCCAGAGATCGCTTCCGGAAACAAGGTATTTCGCGATTGAGATATCATAATTCTCTAGAAAAACGATTTTACTCCGCACATCGGGTTGACTGGCAAAGTGGACAATGTCCTTTATCAGCTGTTTTCCCGGAATATCGTGGGGATGAGCCTTGCCGGAAAAGATCAGCTGAATCGGCCGGTCGTTATCGGAAAGAAGCTTTTTAAGCCGGTCAGGATCACGGAACAGCAGGGTGGCCCGTTTGTATGTGGCAAAACGCCTGGCAAAGCTTATCGTTAGGGTGTAGGGAGATAAAACATCGTTCGCGGTACTCAGCAGGTTTTGGGAAACCCCCCGGGATATGAGCTGGTGTTTAAACCGGTGGCGGACGAAAGCTACCAGACGCTCCTTTCTCCGCTCATGAGTGCGCCACAGCTCTTCGTCTGATATCCGGTTCATCCGGTCCCAAATATCAAGATAAGTTACTTCGTCTGAGAACCGGGGACCGAAATAACGGTCGAGCAGTTCCAGCATATTATGAGATTCCCAGGTACGTATGTGGATACCGTTGGTAATATGGCTTATAGGAATTTCATCCTTCGGGAGACCCGGCCAGATCTCCTTCCACATTTCCCGGGTAATGTCTCCGTGAAGTTCACTTACCCCGTTACAATAGGCGGATAACTTAAGGGCCAATACAGTCATGCAGAAGAGCTCTTTTTCGTCATTGGGATCTTCCCGGCCCCATGAGAGGAACTGTTCCCAGGAAATGCCTGTTCCCTCGGTTATACTGGTGAAGTATTTTTGGAGCAGATCCACGGAAAACCGTTCATTCCCCGCGGGAACCGGGGTATGCGTGGTAAATATATTCGTTCCCCGGACGGTCTGAACGGCGGTCTCCAGTGACAGCCCTTCTTCCTGAATAAGCGTCCGGATCCTTTCCAGGCCGAGAAAAGCGGAATGTCCCTCGTTCATGTGGGTTACGGCCGGATTAATTCCGAGTTTCCGGAGCGCCTTTATGCCTCCTACACCAAGAAGAATTTCCTGGCGAATCCTGTTTTCTTTATCACCCCCATACAGAGTCGCGGTGATAGTCCGTACTTCCGGTTCGTTTTGATCAATATTTGTATCAAGAAGATAAAGCGAGGTTCTTCCGACTTTTACTTCCCATATCTGGGCGGAAACTTGATGTGTTCCTATCGGAAGGGAAATGGTAACAGGATTTCCCTGTTTATCTTTGCAGAGCGATACCGGCATGTTATACCAGTCATTTTCCGGATATGATTCCTGCTGATATCCGTCTGCGTTCAGATACTGCTGGAAATATCCCTGACGGTACAGAAGTCCGACTCCTACAAGAGGAAGTCCTAGATCGGAAGATGTTTTGATGTGATCTCCCGATAGAACCCCCAGTCCGCCCGAGTAAATAGGAAGGCTGACATCAAGTCCGTACTCCATAGAGAAGTATCCGATGGTATTTTTACGGGAGCCTTTATACCAGGTCTCCTGATTTTTGTACCGGTTAAACCGTTCCATGACGGCGTTCAACGCGGTGAGGTATGAATCATCTGAGGCTAATTCCTTATATCTTTTCGACGGAACCATTCCAAGGAGCCGGGCCGGATTTTGATTACTGGCTATCCAGGCGTCGTAATCGAGTCTGATAAACAGCATGACCGCGTCGAAATTCCAGCTGATCCATAAGTTATGAGCCAATTCCTCCAGCGGTTTTAGGGGGGCAGGTATTTTGGGTTTTACGGTAAATGATACTACATCCATTTTTTATTTCCTTTTATTTGTAAATAGAACTTGTTTAAGGTTCTTTATGTAAGTGTAATGACTTAAAAAGCCATTGGTCAAATCATTTAGATACGTTCCAGCAATTCCCGGTGATCACATTCGCATTAAAATTTATAATTTGTTTTATTAAAAGCAATTACATAAATCGGGATCACCGGAAATAGCCGTTTTTCCGCGAAAAAAAATATGCGGCAATTCCCGGTCAACCCGATCTAAGTTTATATATTATATAAAATTATGGCCGATTTTCAATCACCCAAGGAGTTGACCGGGATTTGCTGGATACGTTCCGGATGCTCATCCACAATGCTGATATATTCAGTTCCTCCGCAGCCCTGTTCGGTTTGCTCAATTTCGTTCAAGGCGTTTATTATATTCTGTTCTTTTACGGTATGAGTAGTCAATACTATCGGAACTTTACCGGCGAATTCACAGCCGTCGGCAGTATCTTCCGATTCAGGGAGTTCATGCTGCAGGAACGAAGCTATGGAAATGTCATGTTTCCCGAGTATTGTTGTTATTCTACCCAAAGATCCCGGCTGATCTTTCACCAGAACCCTGATATAATACCGGCTTCTGATTTCACCTGTGGTATGCATTTCCGGTTCTTTCTGCTTAAACCAGTCGGCTATGTAGGAAAATTTTGCCTGTTCCATGCCGGAGGCGGTGGAAATGAGATCGGAAATAACGGCGGAAGCGGTGGGATCTCCTCCCGCTCCCCGGCCGTAATACATTGTATGACCGGTAGTGCCGCCGTAAAGGCTGACCGCGTTGAAGGGGCCGGAAACCCAGGCTAAAGGATGTTCCTTTGTGATGAAAGAGGGACGGACTCTTAGACAAATACCGCTGCCGATCCGGCTGGCGATTGCAAGCAGTTTAACCACGTATCCTAGCTGACCGGCGAACTCAACATCCATCCTTTCCAGGGTATCGATACCTTTTACCGATACTGACGCTAAAGGGAGAAATCCGCCGAATGCAAGCCCCGATAAGATGGTGAGCTTCTGCGCGGAGTCCATTCCCGAAACATCCAAAGCGGGATCCGCTTCGGCAAGTCCTTCCTCCTGAGCTTTTTTCAGGGCTTCGTTGTAATCTATCCCCTGATGGATCATCCGGGTGAGGATATAATTGCATGTACCGTTTACGATTCCGAAAATCGCGTCAATACGGTTGGAACTCAGGCCGTCGGTGATAGCGCGCACCACGGGTACACCGGCACAGCAGCTTGCTTCGAACGCAAGGGTTACCCCGTTCTTTTGCGCGAGGCTGATAAGATCCTGCCCCTGTTCGGAAAGAAGGGCCTTATTGGCCGTTACCACCGGTTTTTTTTGCCGTAAAGCACCGGTAACCGCTTCGGCTGCCGGATGTATACCCCCCATAAGTTCTACAACCACATCCGCTCCGCGAAAATCTATGTTTTGTTCTGCTGTTTTAAAAAGCCCGGGATCGATTTTCTCCCTTACCAATGATTCGGGCCGGCGGCCGGTTACACCGGTAATCCGGAATGATATGCCGCATTTCTTTTCAAAGAGTTCCTTATCCCGCTTTAAAATGTGATAAATCCTGCTTCCAACGGTTCCGCATCCAAGTAATGCTACTCCAACTGTTTTCATAACCATGAGCATATAGCGAATAGGAAAAATTTTATAGAGCCCGAAGCGGAACGGCCGGAATCAGTAAAAGAATAATTTTTCCAGGTCCGGGTCGGTATGAGGTACCGGTCTTGAACCGTTTTTATTTTTAACAAATGTATGAAGCCGTCCGGATTTCCGTATGACGGAAATTAGCTGTTCTTCATCCGGGGTCAGCCGCTTTTTTCTTTCCAGATTTATGAACCGGGAAATCCGGAAAGCCGTTATGAGAGCGCGGGTTGTGAGTGATCCTGTCCACGGGTACGCTGAACTTCCCTTGAACAATCCGGGATGATAGGTGTTAAGGAGGTGAGGATCCGTAAATCCGGGAATCCCCGGAACAGGATAGAACATGCTGATTCCGGATAGGACCGGAAGTTCCGCGGCAAGCGTCAGAGTTTCCGCAGTTGATTCCGGCGTATCATTTTCGAGACCGCAGATGAAATAGACGGTGACAGGAATGCCGCGGCTGTCCGCGAGGCCGCACAGTACTCTCAGGCGGTCCGTATCACCCGGGCGGTTTTGACACTGAAGGACGTTGGATCGGGCAGATCCGAGGGTAAACCGGAAGGAGATAAAACCGAGGCTGATCAATGTTTCCATCATTTCCGGGGAAAGCAGGTGATAATCCAATCCGTTTTCCGCGGAAAATGTGGCGCCGGGGAATTTCCTGCCGATCAGCTTCAACACTCCGGTAAAATACTCCGGCGCGTTCAGGATGTTGTCATCTTCAAAGTTGATATGGATAGGTGCACCGGAAGGAAAATATTGCAGCTCCCTCTCTATCTCCCGGAGGAGAACGGTGCGGAAGTTTCTCCCGTGGACCAAATAATTCGCGCAGAATTTACAGTGTCTGGGGCAGCCCCGGCTCAGCATCGCGGAAACCTGAATCCTGCCCTTCCGGGAGCCGGTGACACTCCAGAGAAAGGGGAGCTCTGTTATTTCCTTAACTGTGGAACCTGGATATCCGGGTAAAACCGTCTCTGCTGAACCGGGAAGAACAATTCCGGGGAAACTGCTCTCGAAATACAGCGGATTCACTGTGACTCCGGCTCCTCCGATGATAATATCGTTCTTGTAAGACATATCTCTGAGTGCTTCAGCCAGCCGGACTGCTTCTTGAGCATAGCAGTAAGCGAAGAGGGAAATATAAATCCTGTCGTACCCCTTTTTAATGAGATTCCCCGCGCATTCCCGATAATCGGCGGAAAACCTGCGGTAAGAAGTAAAAAATGATGTGCCTCCGTATTCATCAGGAAGAATGTGGGGTTTAAGATGGGACAGGTACTCCGGAAATATAATGGGAACGCCTTTTTTCCTAAGCCCCGGAAAATTATGGAGCTCCGATTCAATACCGGAGAGTTGTAATACCCGCTTTAGAGAGACTGCGCCCAGGGAGGAAAATCTGTGAGATGTATGGTAAAAATCTTCAATAGGCGGGACTGCGATTCCCGCTTTCCTTATTTTTTTCTGCATAACCGGTCAGGTGTAGATAAACCGCCGGATCAAGGTCGAATCTGCTGAATAGAGAAAGCCGACAATTTTATTCCCGCTTTCATCATATTCAAAAGTAAAGTAATGAAGCAGTTTTTCTTTTGATCCGTTCTTTTCATAGAACTGCTGTTTTACGATTCTTCCCCGGCGGTATTCAAAATCGTAATACCGGATAGGCTTGTATTTTTCCCGATGTTCGATCCGCGTTAAACGGTGAATCTCGTATGGATCATATATATAGGTTCTTTTTGCGTACATGATGCCGGAACTATCGTAAAATTCTGCGGAAATCCTCCGGCCATAACTGTATCTATACTGTATATACAAAAGAAGGTCACCGGAATTGCTGTAAACATCCTGTTTTTTCAAGTTGCTATTTTGATCGTAGGTTAGTACCTCCCGGTGCTTTACCGTCCCGAAATTATAGCGTGTTATTATCTCGGCGGTAGTCGCGTTTTTGATTATTTTTTCTTTCCTGGTGAAGTTGGATTTAGGGGTACCGGTGAGAATATACTCATCATTTTCCGTACGGATCCGTCCGTAATCCTTCCCCAATATCCGGGGTAAAAGGCCGTCTTCATAATCGTATTCCAGTTCCGTTTCATCAATAGAACCGGTTATGTCCCATCTGTTGATCCGAAAATGGATAATGTTGCCCACCATGTGGCTGTACACGCTGAGTAGATCATGCTCCCCAAGGTAAAAGGCTTTGAATGAACCGGACCTCGCGGGTTCGATGGTTGACAGGGGGATTATCAGAATAAACGCGCACATGATTATAAATTTAATCCGGCTTTTACTGTCCGTGCTTTTATGGCCCGGTGAAAACGAAAGGATATTTTTTATCCGGATTTCCAGATTCCGTTTCGCGCCGTGGAAGATATGCAGAGCGGGAAAGGCGGTAGAATTGGTAAGAGTGTACCTGGCAAAGGTGATAAGGTTTTCCGCGAACTGTACGGGTTCTACTCCGGCCCGTACCGCGGCTTCGTCCGAAGAGTTTTCCTGTTCCATCTTTTTCCGGGATAAAAGAAACCATGATGTAGGAAGAAACCAGAAAATCATGCAGATAAAGAAAGAAATCGTCTGGGTCAGATAATCATACCGCTTTATATGCGCTAATTCGTGCAGCATCACACTCTGTTCAGTACCCTCAGGAAGGCGGAGCGGAATTACGATGCGCGGAAATAACCATCCGCATGTGAAGGGCTTGGAACATTTCCCGCTCTTATAAAGCCGGATTCTCCGGCGGATTTTCATGGTCCGGGCTGAATCTGAAAGAAAACGTAGAAGGCCGGCTGACGAAACCCGGGAGGCGGCATGAAATATTTTCCGTATTTCATACAACCCCGCGGAATACCGGATCAGAATAAATAGGATTCCGGTAAGCCACCCGATTAAAATGATGCTGACTGAGCTCAGTTTTACCGACGGGTTCACTTCGACTGTTGTGTACAAAACCGGTTTCGTTGGATTTGATGGATTGATCTTTGTTTCGGATATGATTTTCTCCGGAGGAGGTATCAGCTGGGATGCTCCGCTGTTCCGGAAAATGGGTATCTGTATTTTAGGAAGCACGCGGGACCAGAAAGGAATCATGATAAAACTGAGGATGAGCAGAAACCAGACGGTATGTCTGAATCTTGATGATTCTTTTCCGTACTTCAGCAGTGCAGTCAGAAGCAGGGTGATGAAAGTTACTATGGCGGATATTATCAAAAGGGAGCTTATCAGACGGGATGATATAAAGTTTATGATTCCGTTGTACGGCAACCCCATAAAGCAGCGCCCCTTTCTCTGGTAAATACGGGCTGTTGCTGAAGCTTTTATGACATTTTTGTATTGCTTCGTTTTGAGCTGTGCTATCCCGATTTTATCATGGGTTGTATGTATAAGTCAAACAAATTATAGATAATACAGCAATTCCCGGTGATCACATTCGCATTAAAATTTATAAATTGTTTTATTA
>CAYLLE010000055.1:0-21494 GCA_964384485.1 uncultured Spirochaetales bacterium
TAATAAAACAATTTATAAATTTTAATGCGAATGTGATCACCGGAAATTGCTGTGCTCACGGCTCCTCCCGTATTTCTCCCAGAGTATTATTCTCGAAGGTGACTTTTTCCTGAGAAACCGTGCCATAGTAGGTATAAATCCCGTATCCTTCACTATTTCGTACGGTGGAATTGGTAAGGGTGAGATCGGCTTCCCGTACCAAGATGTTTACGAGATCTTCTCCCCAGTACCAGTAATGGCTTCCCCCATACTCGACAGTAACATTATCTAAAACATTCGGTCCCGTATCATTTCCGTGAAAACAGAGTCCGCGCCAGTGTCCTGAATCAGCTTCGAAACCGGTAAAGAGAATTGCATTTCCCGATGTACCCACTGCGGATAAGGATCCTTCGTCTTTAACCCGGAGACCGTTGTTTTCATCAAACTTTAGTACCGCCCCTGCTTCTATAGTCAGAGCTGCTTTGATCTCAGTAATGTGATTAATACCGCTGAAAAAAAACGGGACATCCAAGGCATGCCAGGTTTGGTCCTTTACAATTTCATCAGAGATTACAGTGATAGAATCGTGAGTATTCCCGGTGTAAGCTGATGTACCGGAAAGATCGCCGATGTCGTTTGCATAAAGCGTACCAGGGTTTAAGGTGTTTCCGGTAATGCGGTTGTCATTAAATTCTGTTACCTTGGATAGATAAAAGTAGAAGCCGTGACCGCCGCTGTTTCTCAATGTTGAATTTTTAACGGAAACCTCGGATTCCCGGATGAATAGATTGGACGCGTCTTCAGCAAAGTTCCAATTGTCATGACCCCCGTATTCAATTGTAACATAGGAAAAAACATTGCTTTCGTTTTCCGTGTTGGAAAACTTTATTCCCATCCAGTGGCCGGCTGCTTCTTCTCTTCCGGTAAAGGTGATGGGGAGATCTTCGGTTCCAATAGCGTTTAGTCCGCTGTCGGCCTTCACCGTGATTCCGAATCCCTCCTCGGAAACAATTGTTATACCGGATTCGATTGTGAGGACAGCCCCGTCCTGTATAATTACATCGTCTGTCATTCGATAAGTAGGGCAGTCAGGATCATAAAGAAGAATGGTATCCTCACTAATGGTGCCTGACAATGTCGGGCTTTCATCGAGTGAACACGTTTTATCTTTGAATATCCAGTCGCATGAGATTAAAACAAAAATTGGAATAAAAAATAAAAATAGCTTTCTCATCTTTATCCTCCTGCATTAATAGTACCACCCTTATGGAAGAGCATCTTTACATAAATTTATGTAGTTAGGATGCTTGACTGTATGGTCCCGGGATGTAAGAATAGTAACAAGGATATAAAACCATGCAAGACCATCTGTATTCGGAAATTTTACGATTTCTGGAGTCGGTGGGACGGAAGTGTGGTACCTGCAGGATGTGCGAAGCAATACTCAAAGATCTGAAGCATCTTATCCCTTACGATATGGGCTACCTACCGCTATTCGATCGTCACGGAAGGATCATTTCCGGAATCACTGAAAATGTCTCGGAACTAAGTAAAAGGCAATACTTTACCTACTATATGAAAATCAACCCTTGCCGCGATACCCCTGTTCATACCCGAAGTATGTATACTGAGTGGAAAGAATTTACTGATACTGAGTTTTATACTGATTACGGCCGGAGAGAGCATATAGATTTTAGCGCCGGTTTACAGTTCCATTATCCGAAAGGACGATTGATGGGGATCCTTTTCATCACCCGGAGCGGTTCAAGGGGATTTGTGCAGCTGGATATTGAGGTATTGAATCTCATTCAGCCTCATCTGGAAAATCTTTTGAGACTTTCCAGGAAATGCGATATAGAGTGTTCATACGACCCTTCCGCTGAAAGGCCTTCAGAAAATCTGCTTTCAAAATTTACAATACGGGAAAGACAGATAATTATCCTTATATGCCGGGGCATACATACCAAAGAAATAGGATCTTACCTGCTGATAACACCGGGAACCGTATACCGCCATGTGAGTAATATTTTCGAGAAAGCAGGAGTGTCCAGCAGAGGGGAACTCACGGCCCTGATCACGGGATTAAAGGAGAATGTCACCTAACCGGGCTTCCCGTATCAGCCTTTTCCGATGGTGCGTTCGTATTCAGGAAAATACCGCTGAATGGTCGGCAAATCGAAACTCGAAAGGATCGATTCTTTTGATTCCCGTTTTAGCAGAAACTCAAAGGATTTTTTGATCAGATCCACCTTGGCGGTGTGTCCCTGTAAGTTGTACAATGAATAAGGTGGGAGCCATGGAGAACCGAAAAAAAATACTCTTTGTTTGTTCCGCGAATCTTCAGCGCAGTCCAACAGCAGAGGAACTCTACAAAGATGATTCACGATTCGAGGTAAGGTCCGCGGGTACAAGCAGGCTCGCTGCTAATACCATAAACGCCGGTATTATTGGATGGGCCGATATCGTTGTGGTAATGGAAGAACGGCATGTCCGGATCATCCGGGAGTGTTTTCCAACGGAGTCGCTCAGAACACGCTTTGTGACTCTGGATATACCCGATGTTTTTGAATACATGGATTCTGTGCTTCAGCGGGAAATCCGCACCCGGTTCGAGTCTAAGATCGCCGGATTATTATAGGGTAACGTTCTGCGTACTTCTGTGCCGTCAGTGAGTACCCAATTCGAGTGTAAAAAGGCGGAAGCACCGCGGCGTTCAGCTGGTGAGTTCGGGCCGCTCACTCTCGGCAGACCGCAAGGCTGCTTCGGCGCTCCAGCCTTGGGCGTCCGATTTATGAATCCGTTTGATAGCGACTTTTAAAACCTGCTGTGTTCCGGCAGGAAGAGGGAAATCCCGGAATAACCCGGCACGTTCGGCTGTGATCGTGATTTTTCCTCCGACCAATCCCCGGCGGTATTCAATATTTGATATCTGATTGTAGGGGATGATGATGGTTTTTAATTCCCCTTTCGGAACATCCACGGCATTATAGATGCGCCATTCGATGCAGATTCCCTGCTTTTCTAAATGGAGAATTCCATGAACAGTAGAGGTTCCGAGATCGAAATGAAAAGGTACGGATTCCATGGAATAATTATAATGCATCCTGAGTAAAAGAAAAAGATCAATAGTAATGTTCTAGCAACCGCGGCCAGAAGCCGGTCTGCTGTTTTAATTATTTCTTCGGATACCCGGGAAGAGATACCGGACTCCAAAAACGCTCTGTCCAGGGCCGAAGCGTAAACCGCCGCGAGGAAAGACCCGGCGGCCGCTATCGCGACCAGACCTGCTATCCCGAATGTAAGTCCGGCAATTACGGTACACCTGCCGATCTTCAGTGCCTGGAGGCAGCTCGCAAATCAGTTATTTTCGATATTGCTTTGGGGTAACACCGTTTTTTTTCTTGAAAACGCGGTAAAAATAGGAGGGATCTTCGAATCCGATGGATCTGCTTACCTCATCAATAGTCAAATCTGTAGTTGACAGCAGTCTTCGTGCTTTCTGCATCCTTGTTTCGAGCAGAAAACTGGAGAACGAGGTACCCGTCTCCTTCGCGAATAGCCTTGAAAAATATGCCTGGCTTTTGTTTATTTTGTCAGCCATCTGTTCTATGGTAAGTGATTCCGATATGTGATCATAAATATATTTGACTGCCCAATTTATCTCATGCCGCGTAGAGACTATACCTATTTGTCTTGCGTTCTCGATATATGAATCAACCGCTGCGTTCAAATTGTTTTTCATTCCTGTGAATGAATCGGATTGCTCCCTTAGGTAATTTGAATTTATGCTGAGCTCTTCCGACTTCGAACGGAGCAGGAGTATGCACCTTCGTTCGAAATTCCATGCTTGCTCAGGTGACGGTTTCGTCTGCTCCATTTCTTTAAACAGAGCCGATAGGAAATTTTTTACGCGGCTCCTGTTTTTTGTTTCGACTACCGAGTTGAACTTGAGAAAATCAAACAGAGATGATTTAGTAAATTTTTTACCCCGCAGCCTGTCTTCGGTTGAAATGATTATTCCCTCTGCATAGTATCCGTTTTTACGGTATTCTTTTAAATCGGCCACAGCGTCTCGAAAGGGAATGTCAATATTTCGGAAAGAACTTATACATGTCATAAGTGAAGTCATCATATAGGGATCATACATGTCTTCAGCAATCAATCCGGCAGTTTCTCTTAATTTTTCGATACCCTGATGAGTACTCTCTGTCTTCCAGAAAAAAATAATTACTTCCCGGGGAGAGAGAAAAACGGGATGAGAAAAATTATCCGGCAGCCTTTTTAATATTTTACTGTATCTTTCCGTCATTGCCTGGATGTCGGTTTTATATGAAGACGTGCTGTCATTAACCCAAGTAAATATGATCCGGTATTCGGTACAATCATTGGGATACCGCAGCCATGAGGGGGATAGGTCTTGTGAAGAAATAATTTTCTCTGCGGACTTTTGGATATTTACTACCGGGTTATGGTTTACATCCTCTTCAATCTGACGTTTAGCCTTTTCGAGGTATTTCGCGAGCTCCGGTTCGGTAAGAGTGAGTTTTGTTACATATCCAAGTACACCCAGGTCGACCGCGGCGCGGGCGTAATGAAAATCCTCGTGACACGTTAAAATAATTGTTTTTAAATCGGGAACGATGGTACGTGCTTGCCTGATAAGATTTAGCCCGTCCATGCGGGGCATGGTTATATCGGTTAGAAGAACCAGAGGATGTTTTTTCCGTAATAGATCAAGGGCGGCTTCTCCATTGGAGGCAGTTCCTACTACTTCAAAACCGTAATGTTCCCACCGAATTGAACCGGTAAGTCCTTCAAGCATTTCAATATCATCGTCAGCAATAATAATCGGTATCATGCAGTTCTTTTACTTAGATGGAAATTGATTGTAACAGTAGTTCCCTTTTCCGGATCGGACCTGTATGTTAATCCCGATGTTTCTCCAAAGTTAAGGATTAAGCGTTCTTTCACATTCGAGAGCCCGATTCCTGAAAAATTCCGCGGATCTGTCTTCGTCTTTTCTATAAAACTATCAGAAAATCCGGGTCCGTTGTCTGAAACTTCAATTACTAAGAACTCCCCTTCAATCCTCGCGTGAACCTTAACTACTCCGTCGGTTCCTTCTTTTTTAGCTACCCCGTGGAGGATCGCGTTCTCCACAAGGGGCTGAATAATAAGCTTTGGTACAAGGTAATCTTTTGTCTCGGATGGGATTTCAAATTCCGCGGTGAATTCCATACTGTGCCGCATATTAAGTATTGAAACATAAGATTTGAGCACTTCGAATTCTTTTTCAAGGGTTATCATTTCTCCGCTTCCGGAAACGGTTTGCTTTAAAAGATGACCTAAAGCGACTACCATAGAAACCACTTTGTCGTTCCGGTTATTGACCGCGGCCCAGCGAATAGAGTTTAAAGTATTAAAAAGGAAGTGTGGACTGATCTGAGCCTGCAGCGCGGCGAGTTCCGCTCGGCGTTTCCGCTCTTCCTGTTCCCGGTTAGTTTCGATCAAGTTGTATATCTTTTCATGCATTTCATGGAATTTCCGCTGGAGCTTGCCTATCTCGTCATCCCGTTGTTCGTAAGACAATCCTAATGGCTCATCCGGGAATTTTTCGATATTTTCCGTTAATGCTTGGATGGGTTTCGCTAGATTGGATGAAAGTTTCCACGCGATAAAAAAGAATACTATGAAACAAACAGCATATACGACGAGTTGACGGCCCCAAATGATATCGAACTCGTTCGTTGCCGCGTTCGGCGTCATATATGTTTTAAGATACAACCAGTCATTTATTACAGCCGTTTCCAAAGATGTGTAATTCTCGGAAATCGAGACAGGTCCGTCTTCGACCAGAGAAACGGTGTTCATTGATTTAGAGTCAACAAGTAAGAACGGTGGATCATTTTGAGATGATAAGTATCTCCGTAATGAAGATTCCGGGAGACTCAATACCATGGCCCCGCGCAATTTATGAGTTGTTTTCTGCCGGATAGGTTTTATAAGAGTTAAAACATAGCTTCGGGCGATACCGTTTACCGAGTAATCCTCTTCCACGCCTCTCCAGACGGCGCGGTATGTTTGAGTGGATTGTAACGAATATTTTATTGATTCCATGTATTGGTTTACTTTCCCGGGAACCGGAGAGTAATTGGTGAATATCCGGTTGTCTTCGGTTATCACCGTTATGTTACAGGGATAGCCAATGATCGTATAGGTTAAATCTGAAAAGAACTGCTCAAAAAAATTTATGCGCTCCCATTTTTGGAGATTTTTCATTCTGATTTCTACCGGATTCTCCGGTTCAGAGGCCATTGAGTTTTTACGGATCTTTTCGCTTAATTCATCTGATGTTTCCGCGTATAGGACAGAAGAAACCATCCTTTCCATAAGCTGTCTAGTCCTGTCCGCGTTTATCTCAAGTACCGCCTGCCGTTCCTGTATCAATTTTTCTGAATGTATATCCTTGAGGTTTGATAAGGAGTAAACGAAGGTCATAATGAGCGGAATAAAGATAAGCAGGAGAAAACTGATAATAAGTTTCGCGAATATCGATATGTCGGAAAAGGTTCTCCTAAAAAAAATACGTAACGAATTCATGACTTATCAGTATACCACATACGTAATGAAAAGCCATAAAAAGAGCATGAGAGAACATATCCCGTTCACCAACCTCCGGTTACACTGTGTTTGATATGAGCACAAATCAGTTACAAATAAACCGCGGTACCATGAAGCTGAAGCGGCGGAAAGATATGATGTGGGCCTTGTTTTTTATCCTCCCGAGTTTTGCCGGGTTCGCGGTGTTTGTTATATTTCCTGTCATATCTTCTTTTTTACTTGGATTTACTAGATGGACGCTGCTTTCCGGGTTTTCAGGGATCAAATTTGTGGGACTTCGGAACTTTATCCGTCTTTTTGAGGATGGTTCATTCCTCTCGAGTCTTAGAAACAACTTGATATATACAGGGGTCACGGTTCCGGCGAGTATTATTATCGGATTAGTTTTGGCCGTGCTGATTAATGATTGGTGTTACGGGAAAAATGCCATTAAAGTCAGTCTTTTTATCCCGTACATTTCCAGTATTGTGGCTGTGTCCATTGTGTGGATGTTCCTGCTTCATCCGAGCAAGGGGCCGGTAAATCAGTTTTTGCGGTCCGTTGGTGTAACAGATCCGCCGGGCTGGTTTGTTGACATGGACTGGGCCCTTTTATCGATAATAATGCTTTCGGTGTGGAAAGATATCGGATATACGGTATTAATCTATATAGCCGGTCTTAACGCCATTAATCCTTCCCTTTATGAAGCTGCAAAAATAGACGGCGCGACTCCAATTCAGGAGTTTTTCCGAATCACTATTCCTATGGTATCTCCAACTACAGTTTTCCTTATTACCATCACAACAATAGGATCATTCAGAGTTTTTGATCAAATACGTGTCATCACTGAAGGCGGTCCGGGGAACGCAACAAATGTCCTCGCCTACTATATATATGAGACCGCGTTTACCCAATACAGAATGGGATACGCCAGTTCTATAGCCTGGGTCCTTTTCATAATAATCTTCGGGCTGACTGTTGTTACCCGGAAACTGCAAAAGAGTGTTGTGTATGAATAACAGGAGAATTGGTTTGGCCGGGCGGCGCGGTTTTCGCAGGATACTGCCCCGCATCATAATTACAGCTGTCATGGCGTTAGTCGCTCTGACGTGTCTCTCCCCCCTTTTGTGGATGGTTTCCGCTTCGTTTAAGTTCGAATCCGACGTTTTTTCATTTCCCGTACAATGGCTCCCCGAAAGGTGGAATGCCGTTGAGAATTACCGGGAAGTGTGGACGGGAACATCCAATTTCGCGCTTTACTATTGGAATTCTATTAAAGTTGCGGTTCTGAGTACAATGCTGTTGCTGCTTACGGCTTCTATGGCCGCGTACGCGTTTACAAAGATCAAATTCCGCGGAAGGGAAATCCTTTTTTGGATATATCTCGCGGCCATGATGATCCCGATGCAAGTGACATTGGTCCCAAAATTCATGATAGCCCGATGGTTTGGGATTTATGATACCCATTTTGTTTTGATAGTAATGGGAGCCTTCAGCGCGTTCGCGGTGTTTCTTCTTAAGCAGAATATGGATATGATTCCTTCCTCCCTGACCGAGTCGGCTCAGATCGATGGAGCAAATCATTTCCGGATATACCTGAATATTATCATTCCCATTATTAAACCTGTTCTCGCTATACAGGGAATACTGAAGTTTGTGTGGACCTGGAACAATTATCAGATGCCGCTGATTTTTCTCAAGAGCAAGGAATTGTACACAATCCAGCTTGGATTAGCTGAATTCGCGGACGAGTCCGGTGTGTATTACAGCCTGGTAATGGCCGGTTCGGTCTCGGCAATACTTCCGCTTATCATAATTTTCCTTATAGGACAGCGTTATATCCTTAAAGGGATCACGGTTGGAAGTGTAAAAGGTTAAATACTCTTCGTATGAAGAGATATATTTATTATAAGGAGGTTTCCGTTATGTATAACCGGAAAAGCATTTTGATTGGAGTGATTCTTATGATATTCGCCGTGGCTGTCTTTGCTGCGGGGAATAAGGAGAACACGGGGTTAGCTGATGATAAGGTAACACTGAAGTATTACGTGCAAATCCCCACCAGTTTTGATCCGCAAATTGAGCAGGTTATCTCAATGTTTCAAGAGAAATACCCGAATGTAGAAGTCAGCTATGAGCATTTAAGCGACGGCACTGCTACAGAGTACCTGAAACGGGTTGATCTTTTGCTGTTATCCGGAGAGCGGGTTGATATCGTTACTCAGCCGGGACCAAGTGATCATTACGAACGGGCATCAAACGGGATGTTCGCGCCGCTGACTCCATTGTTCGAAAAAGAAGGTGTGGAGTATGATTCAGTCTACTCAATCAAAACCGAAATAGACGGTGAGGTGTATGGTCTCCCGGCTTACGTAGGTATGTGGTATATACTCATGAATAAAGACCACCTTGACGAAGCAGGTCTTCCAATACCGCCGGATGATTGGACGTGGGAAGATTACCGGGAATATGCTGAAAAATTGACTGTTGTTGAAGGCGGGGAAACCAAGCGGTACGGTTCTTATATGCACAACTGGCCGATGTTCAACTACGCGGGTATGTGGAGCGCGAAAGATGATAATCCGCTTTTTTATAAGGACGGCTCATCAACGTATGATCATCCGGCCTTCGGCGGATTTCTGAAATACAGAAAGCAGCTTGAAGATGATGGTTTCCAGATGCCGTATGCTGTTGCCCGGGCTAATAAGACTCACTATTTAAAGGCCTTCTTTCCGGAAGAATTTTCCATGCAGGTTATTGGCTCCTGGACGATAAACGCGGTACAGAAAACCGATAAGTTCCCCCACGATTTTCCGGTGGCATTTGCCCCGATTCCCCGGTGGAGCAAAGATGAAATTCCCCAGAGAACATTCAGTGAAAGTGCTTATTATGCTATTAACAAAGACTCAGATTTAAAAGAAGAAGCATTTGCTTTCATACGGTTTTTGACAACAACAGGCGCTCCGATTATCGCGAAGGGTTTTTCGGCTGAAAAAGGAGCGGACAACAGCACTATTCTTACCGAAATGATGAAGGGAAAAGAGGAACTCTACCATATTCCCTCGTTAAAAAATGTTATAAACAATAGAGTAGACAACCCGACAACCTACTTCCCGCCGTATCAAGCCGCGGTAGAAGAAGTGATCGCTGAAGAAAATGAAAAATATCTCTTTGGCGGTACGACTATCGAAGAATGGTCCGAAGCGCTCAAGAAGCGTGTACCCGCAACTATCAAAAATTATTGATCCAGCAATCCTCAACCCCCGGTGAAAGCCGGGGGTTACATTAAAGAGAGCTTAGCACTACATACAAATAATAAGCTCCGACGGAAAGCTCTCCTTGAAAGTAGAGCAGGCGTGCAGCTGTTGAAGAATCCGATGATTGCATACAATATTCGCTTCCAAATTGTAGGATGCGCGATCATCTGAAATAACCGTCTCTTACGTCGCGAAGAGCTCGTGCTGAATCCTCTCGTCCGGTATGCCTGCTTCTCTGAGGGCTTCTTCCAGCTTTATGATCATCACTGGCGGACCGCATATCAGGAACTGATACTCGCTCAGATCCCGTTCCAGATGCCGTTTCAGAATATCAGTAGTGACGAATCCCTTCTCTCCGGGGAAATCCGGCTCCTGATTCAGAATATGAATCACCTTGACATATTCGAGCGCGTCGAGTTCATCTTTGTACACGATGTTTCGGTAGAACTCGTTGCCGTAGAACAACCAGGCTTCTCTGTCCTTTTCCTTCTCGATCTTCCGCCATAATCTGCGGAACGGCGTGATGCCGATTCCCCCGGCGATCATGACCAGCGGCAGACCGCTTGCGTAGGCGACTCTCGTGAAGACTCCGTAGGGTCCGTCGAGGATGAAGTTTTTTCCCTCTTCCGTTTCCTGAAACCGCGCTGATTGCGGTCCCTCCTCTTTCGCAGTGATGGAGAGCTTCCCGCTTTTCTCCTCGAAACCGGAAACCGTGTACGGGTGGGCGTTCCGCTTTATGGAACCCCTGATATAGATGAACTGTCCCGGCGCCGGCGTCAGTCCGCCGTCATGCGGCTCCAGGGTAAGTTCTGTCGTCTGCTCCGCAACGAATCTCGTACCGGCTGTTCTGTACCGTTGCGCGAACGCGCCGAGTTTGTGGAGTATGCGGTACAGGTAGAAGACTGTCATGAGACCGGTCAGGCCCCACCAGACGTAGCGGTAGGCCGTTTCCTGAATCGTCGAGCCCAGGAGAAAGCTGTGAATGAATAGTACCGGCGGAACGATGTATGCTGAGAGATGCGTATAGAACCATGTGTAGAATCCCGTTTTCTGCCTGAAGAACGCACTCGAGATGACGATGAACGCAATGATGCTGAGTAGAATGATTCCGAGAAGTACGAGCTGTGAAAACCGGGTGCCGAGATCCAGGTCGTAGACGTTCAGCTGATAACTTCTATAGTAGAAGAGACCGATGAAGACCGGATGGAGCGGAATGACGAGCGTGCCGTACTGACCCAGCTTTTTGTGCAGATCCACGACCCAAGTGAGGTCGGTGATGATGCGGGAGACCGCGCCGCGGAAACCAAGGAAAAATTGCCAGAGAAGCAGCATTCCTCCGGTAAAGGCGCCGATCTTTGCGAGAAAGAAGTAGGTGTCGGTTTCGATAGATCCTGTTCCCAACTGTACGAAAACGAGGGGAAGGAGAGATGTGACGGCGATGACGGATACCAGCAGTATTCTGCTCCGGTTCAGACTTCGTCGAGGTATTTTCTGCCGGTCTTCCGGTACTGTATAGTTTTTCATATTATCTATAATACTAAATGATAGGTAAAATAATCCGAGTCGTCAAACCAAAATTAATATCTCTGAATTATTGTTAATTACTACCTGAATTGAGCGATTCCCGCCAGTAGAAAAAAATACCTCCATGTGGTGTAATGAGTTAGCTACAACAACAAAATCACCCAGGAGGTGAATACATGGTGCGGGAAAACGAGCGGTCCGTCAAGAGCAAAATTACCAACTTTACAACGACAGAAGAACAATTTTCCAGCCGCGCCGGTCTTGCACCGGTGAGCCGTTACCTTGATGCGATAGAGATCACTGGAATCCTTGCTTCACGATTCTCGTTTCCAAAAAAGAATGCCAAGGGAACTTCCCTGAAATCATTTTTCACCAGATTATCTGTTACTTCTTCGATGGTACGGATCTTCATATCAGCCGTTTCGATCAATTAAAAAAGGATACGGGTTATGCCGGGGCCATAGAGACAGCGGCGAAGGAAATGATTTCGTCCCATACGGCTAAACGTTTTTTCCGCTCAATATCGATGGTAAGGGTCTGGCTGTTTCGAAAAGTGCTTAAGCAGTTATTCTTGTGGAGGCTGTCCATAGAAAAACCTGACCTGATCAAGATTGGAATAGACACCATGGTTCTGGATAACAATGGCGCTGACCTCCGGGAAGGCGTGGAGCCGACCTACAAAAAGGTGAAAGGCTTTCAGCCGTTGCAGGTATTCTGGGGCCGGTATCTTGTTGATGCAATATTCAGAAATGGTAAAGCACACAGCAATCATGGGAACCATGTACAACGGGTGGTAAGCGATATGGTACGCATTATCCGGAAAGGCTACCGTTCTGATGTGCCCATCATATTTCTGGCAGATACCGGTTTCTTTGACCAAGCACTTCTTGAACACTGTGAAAAACTCAAAGTGGGTCTTATCGTAGGCGGCAAGATGTACCCAGCAATCTCCGGTGATCACATTCGCATAAAAATTTATAAATTGTTTTATTACAAGCAATTACGTATATCGGGATCACCGGAAATAGCTTAGCTTGCCTGGGCTTCCTTGAGAATGATTCGGAGCATCCTGAGGTACTTCGTCATGCTCCGGAAGGCTGGAAAGCAGCACAACATACTCTTCCTTTAGAGGACGAATTGCCTGAAGAAACTGAATGTGATATTTCCGAAAAGGCAAGTAGGAAAGCCTGGGCCCGGTTACTGGCAAAAATCTATGAAATTGATCCGTTTGTTTGTCCCAGATTTGGCTCGGAAATGAAAGTTAAAGCCGCCGCAACTCTCTCACTTCCCGGCTCGGTTTATGCACCACCGGCAGCCCAAACTCGCCGGTAACCACATGCACCCACAGCGCCTTGGCCATATTGCGGCTGTCCTGCTTGTCCGTTTTGTTCCAGGAATCTTTAATAATCCTGAACTTTTATGGATTGATGATAAAGCAGAGCGCTCTCGTCTCTTCGATCTTATCAGCCCAGTAAAAACTCCCCAGCACCGTTTCAAAGACAACCGCGTCTTCGGATCCGAGTGTTTGAATGTAGCTGTTCAGATCACCGCATGACCGAAATTGTCGCCGACCGTTTATGCCGGTCGATCCCATGAACTCTTTGTATCATCTCTTCCTCCATGTGTTTCCTCGGAGAAAAAAGGACCGGAATACCTTGGCTGGTCGCACCCTTGCAGGGTGCTGCTCGCCAATGCGTCCCTGGATGGTTATGCGTTTTTTTCCTTCCACTATTTAGGACGCATACCCGAGCAGGTGCTGAAAGCACCGGCCAGGGCAGCATCGCATATGCGTGCTATTATGTCGTTACGAATATGCAGTGGGTGGGCTGGACAAACCTATCAACCAGGCTGCTTGCCCGAGCAGCAAGCCGAAGGCTTGCGACCAGGGGTGGTCGCTATGCGCCACAAAAAGTAATAAGACCACCTACTGTCCTTTCCTTGTTTCGTCCAGTTGTAACTTCTTCGGCCGCTGCTGCGGATTTTTTGAGTCGGCCGCTAGTTTTTGCCGGTTTCGAACTGGCTAACTCGAAACAGACGCGGGCAGTGAAAAACTCACGGTCCGCTGAGTAGGATCTTTTGATAGAGCGTTTCAGCTATCTATGTAGATGGTATCATAGCTGGGTTCTAACATTACACTGTTACCCGTGAAGGCATTGAAGCCCTCATAATTTGCATAGGTCATCAGAGTAGTTTCATCACCATAGGTCTTGCCGTCGGGAATGACCATTGCGCCGCCCCTCCAATGAGCATAGTTATTAGTGAAGTTGTTATCATAAATGGTCACTCTTTGACATTCGGAAATATAGATTCCTCCGCCGGACGCTTGGGATTGCTGGCCGTTCTGGTCAGCCTCATTGCCGGAGATTTCATTACCGGTAATGAGGAATGTGGCGCCGTAGAGGTGCAGGGAAATGCCTCCGCCTACCCTATAGGCGGTATTGTCTTTGATTATGTTGTTCTTTATCTCAGTGTTGGTGCTATAGGTAATGTGAGAGTAGGAGCCGATTGCGCCCCCACCGCGTGCCGCGTTCGTTTTCGTCGCCGTATTGTTGGTGATCGTATTGTTTTCAATTACTGCTTCGGAATAATACCCTATGTATATGCCTGCACCGACGTCTCTTACATTGTTTCGTATCGTATTTCCCGTTATCGTCGCTTTGGAAGGGGTGTCGGACGCATCGGCATTCGTTGAGCCTGCTATTAAGTGAACACCCCCGGCAGAGTTGTTTTCGATGATGTTATTGGTAATGGCCACCTGAGAACCTGCCCTGACGTAGATGCCTATCCCGCCGCCTTTGATGGTCAATCCCTTTATTACCGCTTCTCTCTCCTCTCCGCTGTCCAGCGCAATTACTTCTGAAGCGCCGTTGCCGTCGATAATCGTTTCCGCGACGATGTCGAAATCAGCCGGATCACCGGGGAAGTCGTAGTCTAGATCTTCCAACTCCTGCTGCGTCGCGCTTCGAAGAGTGATGTTCTTTCCTTCGAAATTGATGCTCTCTTGATACCTTCCCGGAAGCACGATGATTACACTCCCGTCCGCTGATGCGTCAATCGCACTCTGTATGCTGCTCATGAAGCCGGGACCGATAATCAATTCCCCTTCTTCCCCGCCGAGAAGGTCGCACCCGGACAGGATTACCATCGACATGACAAGAACCAGTGCCGGGATGGTCCTGACGTGTGTATGCATAGTCTTTCTTCTCATTTCTTTCCTCTTCTGATTAAAAGATCTTCTAAACGAAGTTCCACAAAGTGAACCGCTACAGGGCATTGTAGGACGTTCTGGTAGAAAAGATTGACGGTCCCGGCACTCTTTTTGATGATAAAAAAATTATCTTTTACCGAGGGAACCTGGTAGAATTAGGAGAAGAGGTGTATAGTTGGGTAAGGGGAAGTATGATTAAGTCCGAGACGCCGTTAAGAACCGATATTACCCTTAAGGTGCCCGATACTACTTTCGCAAGAATATCAATGCTTAACTCGGACGAGTCAGAGCAATCCATGCACCTGCCGACCGGGCTCGGCAAGGGGACGGTAAGCTCTTCGCGCCTTCACGACGGCCTCGGCTTTTTGCATACCGATTTCATAAGCGGCGAAGAACAGTTTATTTGCAATCTCCGCTCGCCCCGCGAAAAGCTGAAGTTTACCTTTATCCTTTCATCCGGGGCAACCCAGGTGTCGAGCGAAGGAGATAATAAGGTATTTCATGTGGCCGGTGGAGATTCTATAATACTTTCCATGCCGTCGGGGGTTGATAATGTCATTCCCCCGCAATACAGGCTCCATAATCTGTGTTTACTTGCCGATAAAAGTTTACTGGAGTTGTCCCTCCGAGATAACAGGGGCCGCATACCCCCTGATTTTATTCGGACGCTGGAACAGGATGCGGACCCTTTTTTTCACAAGAGTATAATCACCCCTCCCACGAGTGTGGTACTCGAACAGATTCTTACCTGTGCTTATAAAGGGGGATTAAAGCGGTTGTTTCTGGAAGCGAAATGTATGGAATTGATTGTTCTGCGGCTCGAACAACTTTTCGGAGAAGGCCCGGAGAGCAAAAAGATTCATCTCAATCATACCGATATCCAGCGCATTCATCAGGCCCGGGACATCGTTGTCCGCCGCAGTTCGGATCCCCCTACATTACAAGAAATTGCCCTTGCGGTTGGTATAAACAGCAATAAATTGAAATGCGGTTTCAAACAGGTTTTTGGAACGACTGTATTCGGTTTTTTACGCAATATCCGCTTAGAACAGGCGAGGATTTTGCTGCAGGAGGGGGATTCTTCGGTAACCGATGTCGCGCTTCAGGTCGGATACAACAGCCTCAGCCACTTCGCCCGGTTGTTTAAACAGACTTACCGGTTAAGCCCGTATGCCTTTATGAAACAATCCAGGTGATAAAACATCTATTCCTCCGCTTCCGGGAATTTAATAATAAATACCGGATGCGGTGCTTTCTGCAGTTTTATCGTACCATCGATTTGCGCAACTAAAGCACCAATCAATCGCAACCCGAGTGTTTCGGAGTTTTCAAGGTGGACATTCTCCGGGAAGGGTTTCCCTGTATTCGAAAGGATGAGCTCGTACTGATTATTCTCATCGTTCTTGTTCAATTTTACTGGAAAGACCGCCTCGTCTTTGCCGGAGAAACCATGTTTTACCGCATTAGTAGCAACCTCATTAATAATGAGTCCGAGGGACATGGCCGTTTTCGCGGAAACACAAATATCTTCTACATCCTTTTCAATTTTCACCTGCCGTGCCGTGAAAGAAGTGAAAATGGAATCGAGAAAATCACCGAAATAATCCCTGAAGCAAATCTCCGTCATGTTCCTGGTTTGGTAGAGTTTTTCATGGATAAGGCTTATAGCCTCTACCTAATCTGAGTGATTTTCGCGTATAGAAAAAGATACCTCCATGTGGTGTAATGATTTACGCTAATAAACACCCGCGTTCAAGGAGTCAAAGCAATGGATATTCTCTATTTCAGAGCTGCCTCAGCAAATTCCGGTCAACTCCTTATGTGACTGAGAAAAGGCCATAATTTCATATAATATATAAACTTAGATCGGGTTGACCGGGATTTGCCGCATATTTTTTTTCGCGGAGAAACGGCAATTTCCGGTGATCCCGATATATGTAATTGCTTGTAATAAAACAATTTATCAATTTTAATGCGAATGTGATATAATCATTCCTCTCCGTAAGTCTGATGCCAGCTTTTCTATGAACTGGAATACCTGATTTCCCAGGACCAAAACCTTGAGCCCAGCGTTGCCCGCGGTCCTGAATCCTGTCGCCTGTGTATGAAATCTTTCAGCTGCTGCCCTCGCGGTGTATCTCTATACCTCAGTCTTCGGCATGCTCTCGATTCCGTTTTTTATGTCAGCCTCGGAAATTCCCTGATTTGACAAGAAGCCGCGGAACAAGGGAGACTTTTGATAAATCCCGTACATAAGGTGCGCGGTTGTTATTGCCGGCGCACCCGCGGATCTGCTGTACGATGATGCTGCTGGTAATATGCCCTGGAGCTCTTCTGAAGGTAATAATTTCCCTTCATGAGGCTCACTTTGTAATTCAGTGAGCTCCTCCGAGAGTGTTTCTACAAGCAGATTTTGATCCACATTCAGATCAGATAACAGCTTATTTCCTTCACATCCGGGGGATTCGCTGAGCGCAATGATCACGTGGTGCGGCATCAGCTCGGGTGTGGGGAATCTTTTTGCCGCTTCCTGAGAAGTTTCGATAAGCAGCTTTGTAGCCTCGTCGGACATTATTTTCTTTTCTTTGTTAATTTTCTTGTTCTTAATATCCTTCCTCCTTCAAATGAATGGGAGATATAGGAAATCTTCTATATATTTAGGTTATATTATATTAACATATCTTGGCCTGATGGGTCAAGAAAAATATTAAATATATTCAATTATATGATTGTCGTGCAGTTTTACTCGGTTCTCTGTATTGAAAAATGTTATCCTATTCTGCAGCTTCCAAGACTTCCAAGATTCCAGTTTGGATAAAAAGTACATTTAGGTATATAATAAAAATATAAGTCTAATGCAGCGGCGCTTGGGATCGATAACATTTCAAACCGGAGGGAAAATATCATATGACAAAGAAACGGTTACTGATTTTCCTGTTAATCTTGTCCGCTTTCTGCCTCGCCGCGGATGACGCGGATGGACTTTTGTCCAGGATCCGGAAGACCCATTATCAGGACCTTGTGGTGACACCCGGGTCTTTCACCTACGAGGACACCGGAATTGCCGGTCCGTTCAGCCTGTATATCCAGCAGTTTCTCCGGGAACGGTTTACCGCTCATTCCGGATACACCCTCTTCGATTACGACGGTCCGGCCCATTTGAGTCCGGAGGTTGGAAAAGCATTTAAGGATGTATTCGGGGCTGGAGATATGCAGACCCTGGCCTGGGGAAAGTACTACCCCGTTTCCGGCGGCGTAAAGGTGTGGCTGGAAATATTCGACCTGGGCACCCACTCTCCCATTTCGAGCGGTGAGTTTGTGCTCCCTTCCCGGGATATCCCTGAGGAGTACCCCCTTCTTCCCGAACGGTGGGAGACCGCCATGCGGGTGAACCGGGAACTGAAAAGCGCGGTAACCCAGGGGACAGAGAGCGGTTTTAGTGTATATGCCGCCCTGGATAAGGGAAGCAGCCCGGTGTATAGGCTGGGTGATGAACTTACGATTTACATCTATGCCAACCAGGATGCCTATATTAAAGTGTATCATACCAACGCGGAAGGAGAAAAAAGCCTGATTTTCCCGAACCGGTACCACCCGGATAACAAAGTTTCCGGCGGCGATCTCCTTAGGATACCCAATGACGGATATCCGTTCCGGTTTTCGGTAACCGAACCCCTCGGAGTGGAGCAGATCCTCGTGGCAGCTTCGCCAAGTCAGTTCAAGGACATCGAAGAAGCGTTCACGGAGTTATCAATGGAGACAGTGACCCGGGGAATTACGGTAGTCCAGGCTGACGCTTCCCGGGATGAAGAGATTCTGATTATGACGGTGATGGAGTGATTTTATTACATAGGAAACAGGGATCATTTGCCTGCGGTTAAACAAATCAGCATGAAGAGATGGAAGGACAAACGATGAAGTATTCAAATTCTTTTATAAAATACTTATGTATTATACCGGCAGCTGCTGTTGTATTTTTTTCCTCCTGTCCCTCCGGGATGGAAGGTGCCGAGGGATTAGAGGAAGGAAACGCGCCTCCTGAAATGGTCGGAACATGGTACAGCGATTACAACTTGACGCGGGCTGTGATAGGGGAGGACGGAACCTATTCTTTCTCATATGACGAGGTCAAGAGGTTTAAAGGGGTGATTAAGGTAAACCATGAGGATAATACCATTCATTACACCGAACCGTACACATGGGAAAATGGTGAATGGACCCCCTGGGGCGACGACTTTTCCCATCTTCGGGTAAACTATGTTATTTCATCGGATGGTTACTTCTTTACCGACGCGTTCGAAATGGATATGAAGGTATACAAAAGAACGGCTGGAACTTCCGGAAGTCTCTTCGGTACATGGGAATATGAATGGAAGGAGTGGTATGACTTCGGATCGGAAGACGATCCAGTTATTCACAGAAAGACAGTGCTGCAGCTGAATTCTGATTACAGCTATTCACGAACCACCTACCATGCAGGTGTTGAAGAGACGAAATCGGGAACATTTACCTACGGAGATATTAATTCAGAAGAGCTATTCCTTTCCGAAAGCGCCAACTACTCCAGGGTCTGGGTGGTAAACAGCGATTATCTTGTTATTGGACCGCGTTACATTGAACAGGATGAGTTAGCATTGATAGAAGAGTAGTGGGGTAATCTTTTATGACTGTTGCGAAAATTGTTGTTACGGCAAAATTCCGGACGTAATTCCTTATAATAGAATCAGAATTCAGGTTCACCAACAATTTTCGCAACAGACCATTCAAATTATGGAGTATAACTGCAATCACACTGTTGTGCGCAGTCAGTAAGAGCGGAGTCAAATGTCCAGATTGATGCCTGTTTTTCTACGGCAGAGGATAGAAGTGCAGCATCGACAAGGCCGATTCCGCATCCTGTAAGCTTTCTGCTGGAAATGAATTGATATAAATTTTCCATATCCGCGAGATTGCAGGATGTAAGCGCCTGTAAAAGATTTTCATTCTTCTGTGACAACCCGCCTAAAAGCAGTTCACCGCGAACATACGGATGAAGAATAACCCGGTTTTCAAGGACAAGATCGCTTACCTTGCGTGCCTGGTCTTCTCCCCGGAAAAACCTGATCCAGACACCGGTATCAACAAGAATCACGGTTGACGCCGCCTTCTCGGCTCCTGTATTTCTGTCTCGGACCCGAATGCTTCTGCAAGCTTCTTTCTTTTATGTGCAGCAATGAGCTCTTCAAGCCCCATCTCGATGATTCTGGTTTTGGTTGACACGCCGTATATTTGCATGGCTTCTTGCACCAGTGTATTATCTATGTCAACTGTAGTTTTCATACATATAAAATAACAAAATAATATGTATAGTTCAAGGTATTTTCAATACCTAGAAATGGTTTTTTATCCATATGATTTAAATAATTTTTATGACACTTGAAGTCTCGCTGAGACCGTATTTGTTTATCTTTATATCAAAGTGTGCTGCACGGGACAGTTTTAGTTTATATAATGCTGTTTTTCGTAAATGCTCCGGGAAAACTGATTGCCCAGAAGGCTGTCGTGATCGGCAGTATGTGCTTTGGTAATATATTTTTATTGGACCGCGATATTATGAGCAGCATGAACCGGCATTGATAGAAGAGTAGGGGACATAATCTCCGCTTTCACAAACCTTTCATTTGCTGTTTGTCCGCATTACAAAGCAAAGGAGCCGCCCGAAGGCGGCTCCAAGAAGGTTAAGCTAACCTACCTCCGTTTGTGAACATCATACTACACCTCCTTTTTATATAGGATTTCGGCACCTGCTGATGCCGATGTTTATATATCTATATTCCGGGCGTTATACGCCCGTTAAATTCAAAAAGTAAATTTCATTTATTAACATAGGTTTTTTGATTTGTTGGGGGAGGTGTACAGGTTAGCTTGATGTAATAATAGCACATTCGCTCATGTGCGTCAAGCAGTACTTTGCCCAGTCAGCAATTTCCGGTGATCACATCCCATTGAAATTTATAAAGTATTTTATTACAAGCTGATCTTACTCTTCCCCGAAAAATAGCATCAGGGTCATGCAGCAGTCGCTGTATTTTGTACCGGAATAAACCGATTGAATATGAAATGAACCCTTATTGATCGGTTCGCCCGTGTTTTTCGGAAAAAGGACTACTTGAGGCGCCGGAGTATCATGCAGTGTGACGGTATGTTCCTCGTCGTTGTCGAAGGAAAACCTGGCCTCTTTTACCCGATTGTTTATCTCGAAATACCGGAGGGGAGCTCCGTTAAAAATAACCGCGCCTTCAACTGTTGTCTCAGAATCGGGAGCTCCGTCAAAGGAAAAGAAGTTAAAATACAAGGCTTCTCCGATTCCGTCGCCGTCATCACCTTCGGACCAAAACTTGTCGTACAGCCCTTCCATAAGATTTTCAGCAGCGTACAGAACCTCCCGGCCCCCTATCGTTTCGGTAAGCTCGGAAGTCGGTATGACGGTATATGACTTAATATAATCGTTAGGATTATCAGAATAGACGCCGCGTACTGAATGTTTAGTGTAAAGTATTAATTTCCCCTCACTGCAAACGAGGAAATATTCTTCGGTTTTCCCGGTTGTACTATTTGTCAGAACCAGCAGGTCGGTTAGGTCGCCGGCGAAAATATCATAGTTTCCGGCATTTACCGGTTCTTCATCTCCCGAAACGGTTTGCCACCGGTATGTACCGTCTTCATTCAGTGTCAATATTTCGTATCCGTACTGCCAGCCCGAAAGCAGGTAGAAGTCGGTACCCACGGGATTTGCGTCGGCGGAAACATGCAAGATACAAAGGAGAATAAGGGCCGCGGAAAGACTTATAATTTTTTTCATTATTACCTCGATTAGTTATGGTACCACAGCAGGTGATTTTTTTCCACATTACATACCCCGAGCCAGCAATTCCCGGTGATCACAT
>CAYLLE010000056.1:0-3379 GCA_964384485.1 uncultured Spirochaetales bacterium
ATATGCGGCAATTCCCGGTCAACCCGATATAAATTCATATATTGTATGAAATTATTGCCTCTTCTCAATCACAGAAGGAGTTGACCGGGATTTGCTGCCGTGAGCAAAGGCAGCCGGCCTAGGCTGTCATATGCACATAACGTTCCGAAATCAAAATCCACGGGATGCAGAAAACACTGGAACTCCAAAGTCCTTCTTCCCGGATCTTCTGCGAAAAAATGATAGATCCGGTATTTCTGATTTCCCCGCGGCCGTTCCCCATTGAAATGACACGAATCGTGGACAAATTATCAAGTTAAATATTTTCCTGGGAAGAAAATATGATCAATGGACCGGGAAATTGTCTTGATCAGCATATAATTTGTCACAATACAACGATTTACGGTGATTTTTGTCCACGATTCAAGGCACTATCTTCCCCTTTAAAATCCCGCTCTAAGGAAGCTGGGGAAAAATTTCAGTCAAGCTGCCGTGCCCTCTTTACATGACCAGAAATCCCATGTACTAATGGCTGATACAGGGAGTACAGAAACATGCAGAAAGATGCCGGAATCTTACGGGACACGATCAAGAGATACGCCGAAGCGGCTCTGGATGACATCCAGGAATACCGCCGGGAGAAATGGACCGTCCTCAACAGTATGGAAGAAAACTCCACCCCCGTATACCTCAGGGCTGTGGCGTGGAAAGAATTCGAATCCCACCGGCTCGAATGCACCGATCCCTTTTACCGGTCCCACGAGAGTACCCTCAAACAGAAGCTGTTTATTCATAATTTGCGTGATGATTCCATCCTTGAGCCGTGGCTGGTACAGCAGGCGGAAAAATGTGTAATTCCGGAGAGACGCTGGGGACCGGAAATTAAAAAAATCCCGTCCGGCAGACCAGGCGGGGCCTGGAAATATGATCCTCCGATAAAACAGGAATCCGATTTAGACAAATTGATATTACCCGCGCATACCATAGATGAAAAGATAAGCCGGAAGAATGTTGAGATGCTGGAAGAAGCGGCCGACGGCATTCTTCCCGTCTTCCTGGACCGGAAACCGTTCTACTGGGTTTTCTCCATGGACCTCTCCACGGATATGGCATATCTCCGGGGGCTTGAGCAGATGATGTGGGACATGGTGGAAAACCCGGAACTGCTTCACCGTCTTGCCGGATTTTTACGGGACGGGATATTAAAGGTGCACCGGGAAGCTGAAGAACAAGGTGATATCACCCCGGCGGCATCCTACAATCAGGCCATGGCTTATTCACGTAACCTTGTTCCCCCGGATTGTTCAGGCAAACCGGTCAACAGGAAAAAAATATGGGGATTTTTCTCGGCTCAGGAATTTACCGGAGTTAGTCCGGCAATGCATGAAGAATTTCTGCTGCAATATCAAATGCCCATCATGGAAAAATTCGGCCTTGTCTCCTACGGCTGCTGTGAGGAACTGCATCGGAAAACCGGTATGCTGGAAAAGATTCCGAATCTTAGACGTATCGCGTTAGCCCCCCGCACGGATACTAAAGTAATGGCCGAGAAGATCGGGAACCGGTATGTGCTGTCCTACCGTCCCAATCCGGCGGATATCGGAGGGCTGTCTTTTGATAAAGACAGCCTCAGAAAAAAGCTGCGTCAGGATTTTGAAATCCTCCGGGAAAACGGCTGCCTTTTTGATGTCACCCTTAAGGACGTGGAAACAGTCCGTGGACAGGAAAAACGGTTAGAGACCTGGATACGCATTGTCCGGGAAGAATTGGAAGGGACCGGAAAATAATCAGTTCAGATGATAAAACCCGAAAAGACCCGGCAGTTAACCTACGGCTCCATCATTCTATTCTGGGCTCCCCTAGTCCTTATGTGGCTCCTTATGGCGGTGGAACAGCCGGCTCTAACCGCGATAATCGCGCGGCTTTCCGAAGCGGAGGTTAATCTAGCCGCTTTCGGAGTTTGTTTCGCTGTGGCCATGGTAATCGAAAGCCCCATCCTTCAGATGTTTTCCGCGGCTACAGCGCTATCCGGAACCCGGCATAATTACAAGAAATTAGTGCGCGCCATGAATATATTGGCTGTTGTCCTGATGAGCATTCATTTTATTATCGGTATCACTCCCCTTTTCAGTTTGATATTGAAGCACCTCCTTGCCGTACCGGAAGAAGTGATTGAAATCAGCCGCCGACCCTTCCTTATCATGACCCCCTTTTCAGCCGCGGTAGGATACAGAAGACTGTGGCAGGGAACCCTCATACGGTATGGTAAAACAGCAATCATACCGGTTACCATGGTTTCCCGTTTTATAGTGATCGGCGCGGTCTTGGGAATCGGATACGCCGCCGATTACTCCCGGGGGGCTGAACTTGGGGCACTGGGAATAAGTACCGGCGTGATTGCCGCCGCTGTTACGACGTGGTTCTTCTACCGCCGTCAGGTCCATCCCATCATGCCCGAAACCGACACCGAGGAAGCAAACCTGGATACCCGGGGATTTTTCAAGTTTTATTTTCCCTTGGCCGTCACTTCCATCATTTTCCTTTTATCACAGCCCCTTCTGACATTGGGAATAACCCGGTCCGCGGAACCGGTACGGTCCCTGGCGGCTTGGCCGGTAATCAACGGATTCATCTTCCTGTTTAATGCGGTCGCGTTAAGCTATCAGGAAGCTGTTATCGCGCTGCTGGGCAGGAACCGGAAATATAAAATCAAACTGAAACGATTCACCCTGGGGCTTGCGCTTACCCTTGCCGGCCTCACGCTGATGGTGGGCTTGACTCCCCTCTCCCGGATTTGGTTTCGAGACGTATCAGGCCTCTCAGCCGCGCTGCTTCCCCTAACCCGGCTCCCGGTGATAATACTGGCCGCGGTTCCCGCCTTGGTCACATTAAAATCCTGGCTCCGGGGGCAGTTTCTCGCGGAAAAACAAACAGGCGCTCTGGCTAAATCGGTGAGCCTCTACACGATCGTGCTGTTCGCGTCGGTGTTTGCCGGTCCCCTGGTCTTTACATTAACCGGTACAATTTTCGCGGCTCTATGTCTAACCCTGGCTCAGGCTACCGAAAACTTTTATTTATCGATCTACAGACTCCGGAAAAAACTGGGTACCTTCAACTTTAGAAGTATCAGCGCGGAATGATACCGGGGTGTTCTATCCGCGGTACCGCCACTCCCGGGCGGTCCGATACAGCGCCGCGATGTTTTCCGTGGGTATATCATCCTGAAAATTGTGAGTCGGTCCGATAAAAAATCCGCCGGAAGGCGCCATGATATCGGATTTTGCAGGATCCCCGGGGAGGCGTATCCGGGCGCCGTCATGACAGCGTATCCCTCATACCCGGCAATAACATCCGCTATTTTAGAAAAATCGAAATGTTCGACCTTCGGCCAGGGGTAGTC
>CAYLLE010000056.1:3479-21373 GCA_964384485.1 uncultured Spirochaetales bacterium
TCAAGAAGGGCTTCCCGGCCGGGTAGATTCAAGTCCCGGAGCAGCCTTTTTTCCACTTCCGGAACATCCCGGTAAAAGAGGGGGCCCCGGTCAGGTTCCTTTTTGTTCAATGCCAGTAATACCCGTTCCCCTGATGTCATAGGGTGATTATACACCAATTATCTCAGGGTTAAAGCAGGCCGAATTGTTTTTTCCCTACTCTTGCCCTTCCGTTACGAACTCCGTAGACTCTAACGTATGAATAAAGAGAATACCAATGCAAACCACAGCTTCACAAACGCCGGCTCCTTCGGGTTCGCTCCGGATAAGGACGGAACATCCAACACCGCGGCCCTGCAGGGGGCTGTAGATCAAGGCGGAACGATAATCGTTAGCGAACCGGGAGTATACCCTATGGCCGGAACGGTTTACATCGGAAGTAATACCTCCCTTATTTTCGGGAACGGTGTAATCCTGAAAAAAGTGGATGAGGACGGTCCCTTTACCCATGTGCTCCTCAACAAAGGGGCACTGACCAAAACGTATGATGAGAATATCACGCTTGAAGGACTGAACCTTCAGACGGCAGGTATTGATAATGCCTTTGATCAAGTGTATGGGCTCCGGGGGCAGGTATCTTTCTTCTATGTAAAGGATCTCCTTATCAGACGGATCCGGTGTATGGATCTGGAGAAGCTGCAGTTCTGTATCCACGTCTGTACATTCGAAGACATAATCATTGAAGACTGCATCATCAAAGGAAAAAAAGACGGCATCCATCTCGGCCGGGGCAAACGGTTTACTATCAGAGACTGCCGTTTCCAGACCTTCGATGACGCGGTAGCATTGAACGCCCACGACTACGCCACCGGCAATCCGGAGGTGGGATGGATTGAGGACGGCGTGATCGAAAACTGCCACGATCACGATCACCCGGACAAACTAGGTTTTTTCTGCCGTATCCTGGCCGGAGGCTGGATCGACTGGACACCGGGGATGGAAGTACAGCATTCCGACACTGTCATTTCAGGCGGCAAACTTTACCGGGTCCAGGCAGAGCCGGACGGGACGGTTTTTACGTCCAGGACTCGGCCATCACATCATGAGGGCAGCAAAGTGTATGACGGCATCAATTGGGGTGTCGTACAGAATGATATCACCTACACCGCGGGTGTCCGGAATGTGGTGTTCCGGAATATTGTCCTGGAAAAGCCCCGGACAGCGTTTTCGATTCATTTTGATAACGACCGGTTCAGCCGTTCTTATTATCCCGGAGCAGAAATGCCGGTTCAGGAAAATCTGCGCTTTGAAAACATCACCATTAAATATGATGATCAGGTTCCCCTGTTTCAGATTACGACACCGGTAGATACGGTTACAATCAACAATTCGCGGATCAGAAACAACGGTATACATTTCTTCACGAACGGTGCCATGGAGAATTATGGGAAAACAATGATTCTCATCTACGGCTGCGCGTTCATGCATGACGGTTCCATGACCTTGGTAAAAAACGAAGCAGCCGGTAAAGAGGTGTTCTTGAGAACAGCGTTCAATATAGAAGGAAGCCGGAACTTCCGGGGAGAGATTGACCAGGGAGAGGGGCAGGTGACAGCGGAATCCGATTTGACAGGGCTGGGGTGAGACCATGGATAGGAAGGTGGTGGCGGTAGAAGATGAAAAACTTGAACTATTAGGTATCCGCTCCCTTTTTGCGAATCAGAAACGGTACACTCTCACCGGCAGTTTTACCAATGCCGAAGACGCGCTCGAATTTTTGCAGAACAACCCTCCCGACATTCTGTTATCGGACATCAAAATGCCGGGAATGGACGGTCTTACCCTGATCAAAAAGGTGAAAGAAATCCTGCCGGACATTCGTATCGTAGTACTAAGCTTTTTTAGTGATTTCCAATATGTTCATAAGGCATTTAAACTCGGAATAGATGATTACATCCTCAAACATGAGTTGGAACAAGATACTCTGTTTCAAGTTTTCGATAAGTTGTCAGGGACAGAAGCAGGAGACGCTGTCAACCGTGAGCTGGAGCCGGAAATGCCGTTTGAAAAGCTGCTTCACGATCACGGCAGCTTCTCGCCGGCCGGGCTGAAATCCGGTACCGTTGTTCTTTGGCTGCTTCGATTCAAAAAGTCATACACCCGGGAGTTCAAACAAAAGAACCAGAGAATAGACCTGCAAATGTGCAGAAGCATCATTCAAAACATTATCGATTCTGTTGTGGATGGATACACCTTTCATGACACCGACCAACAGATCATAATTCTACTAGAAGGAGACAGCAGGTTCAGCGGGAAAAGAGACCGGTTTCTCCGGGAACTTCATCAGGAGATGGACAACTATTTTAATCAGCCCCATATCATCGCCAAAAGCACGCCATTCCCACAGCAAAACATGAAAGAAGCATATACCCAGACGAAATCAATTTCAGCTCAAGGATTCTATTATCATGAATCGGTTATACTAGACCGGGACAGTACAATACGTTCTCCGGCACCGGTTTCTCCCCTGCCGCCGCCTGAGCTAGTTTTTTTTCACGCGGCAGACGAGACAGAAAAAATATTCGAAACGTTTTTCCGGCACGCGGAAGAAAATAAAATTCCGGAAAACGATCTGCGGAATGAAATCATTTTATTTTGGGAACGGGTTGATGTCATCCTGCAGGAAACGTTCAGGATTCAGCTGGAGGAAGAACTCTTTCTTTTTAGTCAGTATGAAATCCTTAAAAGCATAGACGATGTTGATGTGATGCAGGAATGGATGCTGCGTATGTTCGACAAGGTACAGAAGCAGCTATCCAGTCTCCATCTGAGAAACAGGCTGGCAGGAGAAATATCGCTCTACATAAGAGAAAATTTTCGAGATGATATAACTCTTTCTTCCCTGGCGGAACACTTCAACATAAATCACACCTACCTGAGTGAAATCTTTAAAAAAGAAAACGGAATCGGTTTCTCCGATTTTCTCAACCAGGTCCGGATCCGCAAAGCCCAGGAGATATTTCTTTCCGGACGGCACACATCGGAAGAAGTCTGTTACCTTGTCGGGTTTCATAATCCATCCCACTTTTCCCGGGTTTTCAAACGGATTACCGGAATGACGGCAATGGATTACCGAAACCGGTTAATGTCCTAACCGTCCCGAATATTCAGCAAAAGTTCCCAAAGAAAACACAAACATTTCTGTACCGCAATTTAAATCCGTAATATAGAAAAGAAGCCGGGAAGATTAAACATGGACAGATAACCTGACCCGGCCGTATCCTGGTATTACATTTTTATATTAAAGGAAGGTACAAAGATGAGAAAATTTCTTCTTGTGCTCGCGGTTTTAACCGTAGCAGTATTCCAAGTAACCGCTTCAGGTGAAAAGGAAGCAGCCGGATCCGCGGGAGACAAAGTTGTTTTAACCGTTTGGGAGCACACTCCCCTGTTCGAAAAATCGTTGAGTAATGTTGCCGAGCGGTTTATGGAACTATATCCGGAAGTCAAAGTGGAATACGAAATTAAAACACCGGAAAATTATCTATCCCTGCTGACCACGTCAATTCAAGCCGGGGAGGCTCCTGACCTGTTCTGGCACCATGGGACAGCCACTACGGATATGGAAAACCTGATTGGACAGAACGCCCTTATGGATCTGACCGAATATCTCGATCTAGGTGACTATACGGAAATGTCTCTGAGCAAAGTCACCTACAACGATAAGATTTATCAAACGCCGGCAGCCACTATCGATACCCGGGCCACTTTTTACAACAAAGACATGTTCGAGGAAGAAGGGTGGGACATACCAGCAAACTTCAGCGAGTTTGAGGCACTGCTTCAAGAAATAAAAGATGCCGGCTATATACCTATCAGCTTGGCTGGTAGAAACAGCTGGAACATCTTGTTTCTATTTGAACCCATCCTTGCCGCAATGCATCCCGACTGGATGCAGGAAGCCGCGGAAGGAAACGCCTCCATTGATGATCCCCGGGTAATTGACGCGATGAACAAAATGATCGAATGGGGAGAAAAAGGTTACTATGGAGAACATTATCTCGGAGTAGATGAAGCGGGTCAGTATCTGACCTTCGCGAAAGAACAGGCTGCCATGACGGTAGCAGGTTCCTGGACAATCGATACGCTCACTCAGAACAACCCGAACATAACCCTGGGCGCATTTCAGATGCCCACTTCTGACGGGAGAAAACCCATGGTTGTTACCTACGCGGCAGGCTTTTCGGTTTACTCAAAAACCGAACATCCCGAAGAAGCAATTACGTTCGCCGAATTCCTCGTTTCAAAGGAAGCACAGCAGTTATGGGTGGACGGACTCGGAGCTATCTCTGGGTTAGAAGGGGTTGAATCCGGCAGCAGAGTGGCCAATGAAGTTGCCGACGCAAACCTGGAACTGGAGAGTTTTTACAACATAATGATTATGTACAACGCCGAAGGGCAGTCTCCTACCAAAGTTTGGGAAGAAGACAACACAAAACTTCTTTCCGGGTCTCTGGAACCGGAAGAGTTCGTGGAAACCCTTGATTCTATGATGGATTATTCCGGGGAATAGTCGGGATAACCCTTGATCGTTGAGGCTGAAGAGGATCTCATTCTCTTCAGCCTCGCTGTTTTCTTAAGGAGCAGATAGTGCCACGAATCGTGGACAAAAACCACTGTAAATTGTTGTATTGTGTCAATTTAACTGGGAATTTAATCAATTTCCCGTTCCCATTGATTATATCCCCTTTTCAGATAAATAATTATCCTGATAATTTGTCCACGATTCGAGTCATTATATAAGGATCCAACACGCATGAAGTACCGAAAAAGTCATCTGGGATTCATTTCCCCCGGATTTATCATCTATACCGTCTTTATGATTGTGCCCCTTATTACCGCGGTTTATTTCAGCCTCCACTCCTGGCCCGGAATTGGAGAAAAGATTTTTATCGGGTTAAAGAATTTTCGTAATATTTTTTTTGACGAGAGAATGTCTTCAATATTTTGGAACGCCCTGGGTAACAATTTCACCTATCTGTTTATCGCGATTCTAATTTTTATCCCGGTACAAATCCTAATTGCCTACCTTATCCATTCCAAGATATTCGGACATGAGGCATTTAAGCTGATGGTTTTTCTTCCCTACGTGATAAGCCCTTCCATCGTTGGATTTTTTGCCCTTCTTGTTTTTGATCCGAACGTGGGTCTCCTGAATAATTTCTTTTATGCCGTGGGGCTTAACTCATGGACAAGCGCGTGGTTCGGCAACGTACACCAGGGGTTCCCGCTCCTCGTATCGGTAATCGGATGGCGCGGCCTGGGAGTAGGTATGGTCATCATACTGGCAAACATGAAGAACATACCGAACGACGTAATCGAGGCAAGCGTGATAGACGGAGCCGGTTCATGGACAAGGTTTTGGAGAGTAGTCCTGCCGTTTTTAAAACCATCAATAATCAATGTGATAATTTTGAGTTCCATATTCGCGCTTATTCAGTTCGATCTTCCGTACATAATCGGCGGTCCCACAGGCGGTGTGAACGGCTCTTTGGATTTTCTCAATTTGGTCTTTTTCCGCTATGCTTTCGGTGATTCTTATTACGGAGAATCGGCTATGGGATTCGGCGCGGCTATCAGTGTGGTTTTATTTCTGATCATTTTCGGTATCGCCCTTATTCAGAACCTTTTCCTTAAAAAATTATTGCGCAGGGAGTAGTGATGAAAAAACATAAAAGGAATAAACAGGGAATTGGCAGCTGGATTGCCACCATCCTACTGACTTTTTACTGTTTGATCGCCCTTATTTTAATCGGAAACATGATCCTCTCTTCTTTTAAAACAAAGGATGAGCTGATTTACAATACCTTCGGGATACCCAAAGAAGTAACATTTCAGAATTATATTCAGGTGATTGTGGAAGACGGATTTCTCCGAAACATGTTCAACAGTGTATTTCTAACAATGCTTTCTATTGTGTCGTTGATATTTTTCGCGTCCATGGTTGCATACGGAATCGCCCGGTATCGTTTTAAAGGGAAAGGGTTCCTGGAAATGTACTTCCTCTTAGGATTGATGTTTCCGATTCAGATCGCCATTCTTCCGATTTTTATCATCATGCGGAACCTTCATCTCTTAAACACGATGCTCGGTATGATCCTTCTTTACACCGCGAATATGTCCATGGCTGTGTTTATATTTTCCCAATTTTTCCGGGAATTGCCCAAGGCGCTGCATGAAAGCGCGGTGATCGACGGCGCCGGAGAGTCCAGGATTTTTTTCCGGATTATGCTCCCCATTTCGAAACCGGTAATTTTCACTGTTGGTCTGATTTATTTCGTGCAGATTTGGAATGACTTCTACATGCCGCTGGTGTTTCTAACGAAAAAGTCCCTCCATACCATCACCCTAGCCATATATCAGTATCTCGCGGACTTCTTACGGTACTGGCACTACATCTTCGCCGGAGCGACGATCGCCCTGCTCCCAATAATCGTAGTATTTTTTATCTTTTCCGATCAGATAATAGCCGGTCTTGCCTCCGGCTCTATGAAGGAATAACAGGTAGTATCAGGGTGATGGTACAGCCCCCGGAAGGGGCACTCTCCTTTGTAATTGAATAATCCGCACCGTGGTGTACCTGGATCCTGTCTCGAATATTCTTTAAGCCGGAGCGGTTGTGGGTGCTGTCACTTTCTGCATCGTTTATGCCAGTGCCATCATCAATAAATTTTATAACGAGACGTTCATTTTCTACCGCCGCCTTTATTCTGATAGTCCCTTCCCCGTGTTTTTGATGGAAACCGTGGAGGATACTGTTTTCCGTGAGATTTATCAGAATCATTTTTAAAACAAGGAAATTTTTAATGTCTTCCGGCACCTCCTCTATTATTGTGAAGTTTTTGTACCGGTATTTTTGAATCACCGCGTAGTCATATAGGAGAGATAACTCTTGACCCATTGTAATAAAATCACTTTCAATGTCGGAAATCTGCTTGAGAAACCGGATAAGTGATGTCGTCATGAGCTGGATGTTTTTCTGTCCGTTTATCTGGGCCATCCATTTTATTGAGTTAAGGGAATTATATAAAAAATGCGGCGTCAGCTGGAGCTGTAACGTCTGCATATGGGCTTTCCGTTTTTCTTTTTCTTCATGTTTCACGTCGGTGATAAGGTTTTGAATCTGATAGGTCATGCTGTTGAAGCTCCGGCTTAGTTCTTTTATTTCATTGATATGATTTTCTTCAACCCGGATATTTAAATTACCTTGACCGAACTGACGGGTCGCCCACGCAAGATGCCGGATCGGACGGCTCAACTGCCGGGAAAGCAAGTAGGAAAGGTAAAGAAAAAACAAGAGATAGAGAAAAACACTGGAGTAGAGGATTGTCCGGATTCCCTGGAGTTCCCGGGAAATTTCCCGGGGAGAAACTACCAGAGTCAGAATCCAATTCGATTCCCTGGACAGGGACGGTATGATCATATGATCGCCCCCACCCTTCCGGTCTCGATTCATATAGTCTTTGTACAGCGTTACCCCGGCATCCCGTTCCGCGTTGGACGCGATAAATTTACCATCAGAAGAACTGATGATTATCTCCTGGGTTTGTTCGAACGGTATATTTTCAAAGAAATCAGTAAAGAATTGTTCTCCAAATCCAATATACAGCGCAGCCACAGGATTTTGATCATGCCTGATATGACGGGCACCGAAAAAATAATGCTGCCTTAAAGCATAATAACTGACCATATACCGGGTCTCGGTCCAAAGAATTCTCCCTTCCTTCGCTGACAGGTCATCTTCATATTCCCGATTCAGTTCAGACATATCGAGAAGTCCATGGCCGCTGTAAATATACGATCCCTCCTTAAAAAGATATGCCGTAGATATAAGACGGTTAGAGTTCACAAAGCTGTTAAGCTGCCTTGTAACAGGTGAATTGTCTCGAAACGGTTCGTCGGATATAATTTGTTCCATGGCATCTTCGTTTAGATAGAACTGCATAGTCAGCTGCCGGTAAAACTCCAGCTTGGTATCCAAGTTTTTCCGCATCTCTTCCACCAGCTGTCTCTTATATTGAAGCTGGTCTTTTATGGCGAACTCAATAAAATATTGATTTACAAGGAAAAATATAACACCGCTTGGAATGACCACAATAAGGACAAAGCGGATAAAAATCTTCTTCTGCATTCTACAGGCAGTGTACATGAACCAGCAAATCCCGGTCAACTCCTTCTGTGATTGAGAAGAGGCCATAATTGCATATAATATATAAATTTAGATCGGGTTGATTGGGAATCGCCGTATATTTTTTTCGCGGAAAAAACGGCAATTTCCGATGACCCCTATTTATGTAATTGCTTGTAATAAAACAATTTATCAATTTTTATGCAAATGTGATCACCGGAAATTGCTGGACATGAACTGACTGCTCATAATCAACTTCAGTCAAAATTATATATCCTGCGACTCCTCATGTTCTAACAATTGCGTAACCGGAGAAATCCGGGTAAGCTCATAATCCTGAGGAGGAACTATGGAAACCATCCGTGAATTCAGTAAAGAAACCCAGTCATTCTTAGCGGAACTCTCGGAAAATAATAACAAAGACTGGTTCCAGGCGAACAAGTCCCGGTACGAAGCAGGAGTATTTGAACCGGCCGTTATGATCTTTCCAAAGGAAGTCCTCGAACAGTACCGCTCCGCGGTGGATGATTCGGAAACGGGAGCGGCCCTCGAAAAGATCCTCCGGTCACTGGAAACGGAGGGGCTTCCTTTGATGGAAGAACCGGAATACAAGCGGGTGCCCCGGGGATTCGACTCCGATCATCCCAGGGGCAATCTGCTTAGAATGAAGGGCCTTGGTACAGGCAGGCCCATATCCTGGAAGGAAGCAGCTTCAGAACAACTTTCCGATATCTGCTTTGCGGCAGCGGAAAAGATGAAACCGTTAATGGAATGGATTGTACCGCTGAACGGGAGGCAGCCGCATTGTCACTCTATCAGGAATTAAAGAAAATCCAGACAAAACCCGGGATATTTTCGGCCTACACATCGGAAAAACTCTGGGATGATGAACACATTTCCAAACAGATGCTTGAAGCTCACCTAAATCCGGATACCGACACCGCGTCCCGGAATCATCAGTTTATAAATCAATCCGTCCAATGGATGATCTCCCGGTTTGACATCCAGGAAGGCTCAAGGATTTGCGATCTGGGATGCGGACCCGGACTGTATACCACCCGCTTCGCGGAACACGGAGCGGAAGTAACAGGAATCGATCTGTCGAAAAACTCATTAACTTACGCCCGGGCGACGGCGAAAAAAAAGAACCTTCAGATTGAATATATCCAGGGCAACTATTTAGAGTTCTCCACCGATAAAAAATTCGATCTAATCACCATGATCTACCGGGACTTTTCGGCGTTGAACCCAAATCAGCGGTCTCGGCTATTGGAAAAATGCCGGACGTTCCTTGTTGACGATGGATGTCTTTTTTTCGATGTTGATTCTACCGTCCTTTTTAACAATCAGTCTGAAAAATCCGATTGCGCCTATCAGCCTGAAGGCGGATTCTGGTCCTCCGAATCACATCATATATTCCATTCCATTTTTACCTACCCGGATGAAAAAGTGATTCTTCACAAGTATACGGTAGTTCAGGAAACCCGGAATTGGGAAGTCCTCGTATGGATGCAGTGTTTTACAAAAGAATCCATCACCACGGAATTAAAATGTAACGGGTTTTTGATAGAAGACTGGTATTCAAATACCGCGGGTAAACCGTTTGATCCTTCCGCGCAGGAATTCGCCCTGGCGGTCAAGAAATTAGAAACATGAAATGCGGAAATGAGAATCCTGATTGTTACAATTAAATAATCGGAATCTTTTGAAGGCAGTTACTGCATTCGATGACCGGACATGTATCCGGTAAATATTACAAGCGAGGAAGCGGCATGAACAGAAAGTATCTACTGCTCGTTTTACCGGTTCTCTTAATCGGTACCACATCACTAGTTTTTTACGGAGCCGCGGTATTAATAAACCCTCCGTCCGGGTACCTCATCGGATTTCTATTTTACTGGACCGTCTGGTGCATTATTATTCCTTCCGCGGTATTTAAAAGATCAATCATGGATTACTTTAGAGGAACAAAAAATATATTTACCTTGCGAAATCTTCCTTGGATAATTCTCCTTTTAATCACTATCATTGTTCCTTTTTTTACCACTTTCTTAAAAGAACTTTTCACAGTCCCCCCTGCTGTTTTCCTCCTGGCCATACCTTTTGCTACGGTTCACGGATTCTGTGAAGAGCTCTTTTGGAGGGGGCTTTACATTAAGGAATTTCCGCGTGATCCGCTTTGGGCGATAATCATACCTTCCGTTTTCTTTTCCCTTTGGCATTTGGCGCCGCAGCTGGCTATAAAAGGCGTGCCTTTAGCTCCCTTTATTCTTTCTACCTTGCCGTTGGGACTGACTTACGCGTTCGTTTCTTATTTCACAAAGTCCGCCTTTTGGAGTGCGGTAGGCCACAGTATCAGCGGGATTTTTGCGTTGAGTGGGTTACTCGCACCGAGTCTCTATGCCGTGTTAACCTAGTGCCACTAAACATGGACACAAGGAAGCATCAATTTTTTTTTCTTGAATGATTTACTGTCTTCCCGATTTTTTCCGGATCCGGATCAGCATATCCTTTTGCTTTTAATAAATTTACTATGATTCCATGTCCACATTCCGAGGCATTTCTTGGGATCCATTAATGTCACCAAACGTGGACAATAAGTATGACTATTTTCCTGGTATAAAATGACTTACGATATTCTCTATATTTGCCGGATAAGGAACGGTTTATTTTACTGTTCTTAATAAATTTATAATGATTCTATGTCCACGTTCCAAGGCATTCATTTTTTACCACCTCCGCCGCTTCCGGGGGTACGGGGAAAACGGCGTCACCGGCTGCTCTCCGATCCAACTCCCCCCGGCCTCCAACGCCTGAAGGGCACTCCGGATCTCCAGCGCGATCCACGGTTCCGCGCCGGGGGCTGAAGCGTAACTCCACAAACCTCCCGAACCTTCAGCGGTCCGGATGAAATCGATCAGTGACCTAAGCCTTGCATCCTCCGGGACCAGCCCGGTTCTGGCACAAAGGGTGAGGATAAGGGCCGGATCGAATCTGGCAAAGTGGGCAATAAATCCGCCCAGAGGCTCGTAGCCTAAAAGCCGGGCAGTCTCGAAACCGAGGAAACCGCGGTCCCTGGTCTCCCGTCCCAAAAGATGGTCTAGTCCTTTTCTGACCGGCTCTGATGTCCTCCGTTCCGGGTGGAGGGAGAAACAGATCACTGCTCCGGTAGTGTTGGACCTGCATCCGTGCCGGGTATGGGGGAGACGGCGGTATCCTGCCACACGGCCGTAATCCCCCTTAGCCATCCCCGTAGGCCACGCCCCTTCGGGAAGACGCTGGGCGAGGAGCCACTCGTATCCCTTCTCCGCTCTGGGGTCTTGAGCAAAACCGGCGGCGGCAATCCCCGCCAAAGGAAGGGCCGTCTGCAGCGGTACGGTAGAATAGGCGCCCCGCTCATCCGCTGCCCCGGCCTTCCTTCCCAGCGGCCAGGAGCCGTCCTTTCTCTGCCGGGAAAAAATAAATTCCGCCCCCCGCTGGGCCGGTTCGAATTCGGGTCCGAACCCAAGCAAGGAAAGCCTTGTAAGCAGGTGCGCGGTGATTAGAACGGGATCACCCCAGGCCTGCCTGGCCGGATCGGCGGGAGAAAAGGAGCCGTCATCATTCTGTACGTTCAGGATCTCAAGGAGAAGAGGATCGCCGCCGCGGAGCTTTTCCAGTTCCTGAAGCTCCGGGTCTTCGGGATCCGGCCGCGTTAGCTCCCGGAGAACCCGGCAGCGGAGACAGGGTGAAGAACTCGCAAGAAGCGGGATGAGCGGATTCATCCGAGAACCTCCCGCATAAAGAAGGAAGAGGGGGTTTCCGCGGCAGCAAGTTCACGGGGAGTTCCTTGGAAAATGATCCTGCCCCCGTCCGGCCCGCCTTCCGGACCCAGCTCGATGAGCCAGTCACACCGTGCCAGAAACTCCATGGAGTGCTCGATGACGATCACGGAGTTCCCATTTTCCGCGAGTCCGTCCAGGACTGCGGCAAGCTCCCGGGCATTTTCCCGGTGCAGTCCCACCGTCGGTTCATCCAGAATAAAAAGCGTCTCCCGGTTTTTTCTTTTGGACAATACCGAGGCGATTCTGAGCCGCTGCCGTTCTCCTCCCGAAAGTGTCCGGCCCGGCTGCCGCGCGGTAAGGTACCCTATTCCGCAGGTAGCGGCGGAATCGAGCATGATCCGAAGTTTTCGGTCATGCCCGAAGAATGATGCTAAATCATCCAGGGTCATGCTCATGCAGCGGGAAAGGGATATCCCTTTGATGCGGATGCTGCTTGTTTCAGGGGGAAATCCGGACCCGCCGCACACATCACAGATTTCCCGGACCGACGGAAGAAACCCGAGGTCGGTCCGAACCGTGCCGCTTCCCCCGCAGACGCCGCATGGGTTCAGCACATCATCAGGATTCAAACCCGCTTCCTCCGCCGCGTCACGGAAATGTTTTTTAATAATACGGTCAACCCCGAGATACGCCGCCGGTGATGTATTGCCCAAGCTGCTCTGGTCTACTACAAGAGTGTCCGCGGGAGCGCCTAAAAGTTCATTATACGGCTCCGGATCCAACGGTTCCCGGGGAACGGACGTAGTATGGGTAAGTGGGTTAAGAACCTTTTCGATAGTATCAAACCTCAGAGCGCCTTTTCCAGAGCCGGATACCCCGAGGCTACCGCTGTAACGGCCTAGCGGTTGGTTCTGTTCATCAATTTTCAAATTATTCCCCCGGGCACCCCTGATGCGCATCCATATATCGGGTCTACGGTATACCCGGGTTCCGGATTCTTCCGGCCCGGTAAGACCTCTTCCCGTCACCGTCTCCGGAGGACCGGAAGCTATGATCCGGCCTCCGGAACTGCCGGAACCGGGTCCGAACTCCCAGCACATATCCACGGCCTTTATTATGTCCGGATCATGCTCTATCACAATGACAGTGTTGCCGCGGTCTTTAAGACCGCGAAGGCAGTTCACCAGTCCTTTAGTCTCCCGGGGATGAAGTCCCCGGCTCGGTTCATCCAGGAGGACAGTTATACCGGTAAGACCGCTTCCCAAAAGACCTGCCAGACGTATCCGCTGAGTTTCACCGGCTGATAATGTTGAAGCCTCCCGGGAGAGTGAAGCGTAGCCCAGCCCGGCTATATCCAAAAATTCAAGACGCCTTAAGACGCTCTTCAGTTCATAATCAGCATGATACGGAGGTCCTTCGGGAACGGATATCCCGGAAAGCAGCTGTTTAAGTTCAGTAATGGGCATGATATCCAGCGTGCGCGCGTCAGCACCGTCCAGTCTAACCGCCAGGTATTCCGGTCTGAGTTTCGCGCCGCCGCATTCCGGACATACAACTCTTTCCGTATAGGTGCCGCCGGTGTCCCAATCACCGATCCATCCATAGAACCCGGGAAAAGCCGCTTTTCTGCGGTAGCTTCTGCCGGATTTACTCCGGAACTGTACTTCCATCGGTTCCGGATCACCGAAAAGAAAAGCATGCCGCGCGGATTCGCTCATACGATTCCACGGAGTTTCCATCGGATCAAATCCGTACCTGGCTGATAAAGCCTGGAGGGTATCATATCCGCCGTTCCCCGGTTTGCAGAGATATCCCTTGGGGAAGAATCCGGGACTGTACATCGCTCCGCCGCACAAGGTTTTTTCAGGATGGATGATGAGCTTTTCCGGTTCCGGTTCCTGCAGGGTACCCACTCCATGACAGGTAAGACACGCGGCACCGTAGGTACTCGGCAGAAAATAGCCCGGTTCAGGAACCGTAGCTGCCTTCCCGCATTTCCCGCAGAGGGCCGACTCACCCGTCCGGTCCATTCCCGAGCCGCAGGAAACACACATGACCGTACCGCACCGGGAGAGGAGAACCGCGGCGGAACGGGAAAGCCGGGTTACACTGCCGATAGTTGCTCTTCGGCTGAACGTAAATCGGTCTGAACCCACGGACAGGGCAAGTCCCAATCCGGTAACCGAATCCGCCTGGCCGTCTCTTCCGCCCGACACATTCTGTCTTTCATACACCGAAAGAGTTTCCAGGTACCGTTTCCTTGCTTCCGCCTCCAGGACATCCCGGACCAGGCTGGATTTTCCTGATCCTGAAACACCGGTAACGGCATGTATCAGTCCCTTTCGAAACTCAAGATCGATCCCTTTAAGATTATTTGCCGAGGCACCGGTTATCTTGATGGCGTCCGCGGTTTTACCTCCGGATTGGTTTTGCCCGCTCCACCTCTGTACCGTCCTGTTCAGAACATCAGCCGTTGGCGTTCCTCCCAGTTCTGCCAGCTTCCCGGGCGGCCCCTGAAACAGGAGCCGGCCCCCTTCCAGACCCGCTCCCGGTCCCAACTCGATCAGATGATCCGCAGTTCTGATAAAATCCGTATTGTGTTCAATACAGACAACCGTACTCCCGGCATCCCGCATTTCTTTCAAGAATCCGATAAGTTTGGCGGTATCGGACGGATGAAGCCCTGTTGACGGTTCATCCAGCACCAATACCGTCCCCTTAAGGGAGGAGGCTCCCAGGTGTTTGGCCAGCTTTATCCGCTGAGCTTCTCCGCCGGAAAGGGTAGGCGACGGCTGGTCCAGCCGGATATACCCCAGTCCCACCCCAAGCAAGGCCGAGAAAATTTTTTCCGCTTTCCGTCTATTCCGGGAGGTTAAGCCCTCGTCGGACTGTAACACACGCCGCGCCTCTTCTACGGAAAGACTTAAAAATGAAGCAATGTCGAACTGACCGCCGCCCAGAGCAACAGAAAAATCCAGGATCTCTTTGGAAAATCGCCTGCCTCCGCACTCCTCACATTTGACCCAAACCGAAGGAAGGAACTTCATTTTTACTTCCATTGCCCCCATTCCGCCGCAGACTTCACACGACCCGTCGGGACGGTTGAAACTAAAACAGGAAGCAGGCAGACCGGTTCTCTCCGCGAAAATATCCCGGATTATATCCGCCAGTTTCGTGTATGTAGCTGGATTTGACCGGGGGTTCCTGCCGATAGGAGTCTGGTCCGCGTAAAGAATCTTCCGCTTTGTCCCATCGTATTCCTGGCAATTGACCGGTTTGCCCTCCTTAACGGTTGGAACAAGCACCTCTTCAATCAGCGTACTCTTCCCGGATCCGGAAACACCGCAGATCACATTGAATCTGCCTTCGGCAATATCCAGGGTTATATCCTGTAGATTTCTCGCGTTCCCGCCGGTAATCCGGAAAAAGGTATCCGGCGGTTTAAGTTCGAGTCCCTTAGGTTTATCCCGTCCGCTGAAGAATCTTCCCGACGGGGTATCCGATTCCCAAAGTTCCCGGGGAGTTCCGTTAAAGATGACACGTCCTCCCCGTTCTCCCGCTCCGGGGCCCATCTCGATAACCCGGTCGGCCGCGGATACCGCTGCCGCGTCATGTTCCACATACAGGACCGGACCTCCTAAGTCCCGCAGCACCGGAAGAAAGCGGCCGATGTCTTTGGGATGCTGCCCGATTGTAGGTTCATCCAGGATGTGGAGCATATCTTCCAAGGGGGAAAGAAGAGCCGTGGATAGGCGGAGCCGCTGGGCTTCTCCGCGAGAGAGGGTGGGTACGCTGCGGTTCAGCCCCGCGTACCCCAGCCCGCAGTCAAGCAGAGCCTTGAGCCGCCGCCGGATTTCCGTAAGCAGCGGATGAGCCGCTCCCGGAAAGCGGTCTTCGGAAAAAAGTTCGGAAGCGTCGGAGGCGGTCAGTGATAAAAGACGGGGAAAGGTTTTCTCCAACACCCTAACCCCGGCTGCTGAAGGGTGAAGTCCCGTTCCGGCACATTGGGGGCAGCCTTCACCGCCGCATTTGCGGCAGGGAGTATGGAACAGTTTAGGCTCAAGCGGTCCCAGATAGGTACCGCAAAAAGTACAGGAAGCCTCACGGGAAAACCGGATTTCACCTTGAGGAGTTACCGCCTTTATAAATGAGGCGCCCAAAGAAAAAGCTTCCCGGACCTTCGCTTCCACTTCATCGGGGCCTGTTGCGGGACCTATTTCACCAAGGGATATATCGATATCATGATTTTTTCCGGGCGGCAGGGGGCCTCCGTTCCAGGGAACACCATCGGTTAAAATTTTCCGGCGGGGGAACTCTTCACTGAGACACTTAAGCAGGGTCCGGTGACTTCCCGGCGCCCCTCGTACTAAAGGAGCCCGAAGAGAGCAGGTTTCACTCCGGGCCGTTCTCTTGAGTTCGGTCTCTATCTCCGGGACAGACAGCACACTAAGGATTTCTCCGCAGACGGGACAGCTCCGCTGACCGAACGCGGAAAAGAGCACCCGCAAATAGGGATGCAGACCGGAAGCAGTTGCGACAGTGGAATTGGGGTTCCGGTTGAGAAGGTTTTGTCCCAAAGCTGCAGAAGGGCAGACCCCGCTCAGCGATTTCACACGGGCGGGAGGCAGCTGTTCTCCGGCCGAAGCCGTTCCGAATGCTTCAAGAAAACACCGCCGAGATTCCCGGTGCAGGGTATCAAAAACCAGGGAAGATTTACCCGATCCGGAAACGCCGGTAACCGCGGTAAGACCGTCTCCGATAACCACATCAGCGTCTTTAAGGTTGTTTTCCCCTGCCCCTTCAATCCGGATCTCCATACTATTTACCGTCACAGCGATCAGGCAAAATCATGTATTAACAAAATCCATAATATCCAGTCCGAACCGCTTATCGGTCATAGTGCTCATATGCCCTTTGCCCTCGTAGATTCTGATAGCTGATCCGGGTATGAGCTTTCCTGTTTCAAGCGCGTACTTCCGGGGAAAGTACACATCATCACCGCCGCATATAATCAGAACCGGTTTCACAATCCCGGGAAGTTTAACCTCGGCGTCATGGTTCACCTCCGCGGCCGCTTCAATTAAAACATCCTTTTTATAACAGTCATGGGTTGCCTTCATAAAGGTACCGCCCATGAGCCATCCCACCGATTTTAACAGCGCCGACTTTACCGGATTCCTGGTGAGAGCATCCGTTATTATCATCACTGCCTTCCTCATCTTCCCGCGGCTGACCAATTCCGCGTATTCGGTATCGATACGTTTCCCTTGTTCACTCATCTTGTGAGCGGCTAAAGCGATCACCAGTTTTCCGTAGCAGTCGGGATAATCGGCACCGAAATGCTGGGCAATCATTCCGCCGAAAGAAGTTCCCACCGCCAGATCAACGTATCCGTCCAGATCCGCGGTGATCATGTCGGCGTAGTCTCTGGCCATGTCGGAGGTGGTATATCCCCGGGGCATACAGAGTTTCCGGGTTACCAAATACAGCGTAAAGTCCCGCGTCAGGGGATCGAATCCCGAGATCATCGCCCGGAGCCCCATACCATGCGGAATGGTATTGCCCGGACCTCCCTGAAATATGATGCATTTCTTTTTCCCGGAACCCCAGCGTACGAAGGGTATGCCGTTTCCCGATGTGCCGTAGGTATACGTATCCCGTCCCATAACCGCCTCCTTAGTGTTTTCAATCATATCACGGTGCCGTAAATAGTGTAATCCCGAATTAATACGGAGACTGGGACACACCTCGGTACCGGAAGTCAGAGAGTACGCCTACACCTGGTTTGTCCGCCGGCTTTGACAGCAGCAAATCCCGGTCAACTCCTAGTGTGATTGAGAAGCGGCCATAATTTCATATAATATATAAATTTAGATCGGGTTGACCGGGAATTGCCGCATATTTTTTCCGCGGAAAAACGGCAATTCTCGGTGATCCCGATTTATGTAATTGATTGTAATAAA
>CAYLLE010000057.1:0-21318 GCA_964384485.1 uncultured Spirochaetales bacterium
TCAAGCCATTGTTGAGTAAAGATGTCATAGAGTCAAGATACCCTGTAAAACAAGCAGCAATTTCCGGTGATCACATTCGCATTAAAAGTTATAAATTGTTTTATTAAAAACAATTACATAAATCGGGATCACCGGAAATTGCCGTTTTTCCGCGAAAAAAAAATTGCGGCAAATCCCGGTCAACCCGATATAAATTTATATATTATATGAAATTATTGCCTATTCTCAATCACAGAAGGAGTTGACCGGGATTTGCTGGTAAAACAAGAAGCGAACAAGGCTTTGACACTGCAGCACTAAGCATACTATCTTTTTCTTAATTGAGGGGGAAAAAATGAATATTAAGGTGCGGAATTGGAATGATGTATCCCGGGAAAAACAAGACCGGATCATGAACCGTTCGGAAACAGATATCCTGGAAGTGATATCCGACGTGACAGAGATTGTAAAAAATGTACGTGAACGGGGAGACGACGCTGTCCGGGAATACACCCGCAAATTCGACGGGGTCGATCTTTCCGGCAAAAGCCTCCGGGTGGAAGATATCAGTTACCGGCGGGCGGAGGGACAGCTTTCCGGAGAAGTAAAAAAAGCCATAGAGTTTTCGATCGAAAATGTCTACACCTTTCATCTGCACCAGAAACCCTTCGGAATGACCATGCAGCAGATCCTGCCCGGTGTTTTGGCCGGAGATCTGCCCCTTCCTATCGCTTCAGCGGGACTTTACGTGCCCCGGGGCCGGGGAAGCTTCCCTTCCATGCTCTACATGCTGGCGGTACCGGCAAAAATCGCGGAAGTTGACCGTATTTGCATTGTAACCCCTCCGGGACCTGAGGGGGAGGTAGATCCCGCGTGTCTGTACGCCGCTCATCTCTGCGGAATCGACGAAGTGTACCGGATCGGCGGCGCCCACGCGGTGGCCGCTTTGGCATTCGGTACCGAAAGCATACCCCGGGTGGAGAAGATTACCGGACCGGGAAGCGCGTTCGTGTCCGCGGCTAAACGTATTCTCTACGGGACCGTTGATGTGGGGCTTCCGGCCGGCCCTTCCGAGTCGGTCATTATTGCCGACGGAGAGGCCGATCCGGAAACCTGTGCTTTGGATCTTTTGACCGAAGCTGAACACGGATCGGATTCCGCTGCGGTTCTGGTTACATGGGATCCGACCCTGGCCGAATCGGTGGCCGAAATCCTTCCCGGGAAAATCGAAGAACTTCCTGAGCCGAGAAAAACATTCGTAACGGAAGTCTTTGACAGTTACGGCGGCATCTATCTCACAGCCGGCAGGGACGAGGCAATAGATTTCGCTAACCGCTTTGCCCCGGAACATCTCTTGATTCATACCGCCGATCCGTTCCAGATCCTCCCGGATATAAAAAATGCAGGAGAAATCCTGCTGGGTTCCAATGTTCCTTTTAGTTCGGCGAATTATTCGGTCGGACCGAACGCGGTCCTGCCCACCGGCGGAAAGGCAAAAACCTACTCCCCGGTATCGGTGCGTGACTTTATCAAATATTCATCGGTCATACATATGACGCAGCATGGTTTGGAACAGGTTGGCCCTAAAGCGGCGGTTTTAGCCGAATATGAGGGTTTCGCCGCTCATGCCGCCGCGCTTAAGAACCGGACCAATGGAAAGTAGATTCTCCGTCCCTGAGGATGGATTTTCCTATATCCAGTCATTCCTGAATGTTGAGCGGGGGTTATACCGGCCGAGACTCTTCCGCATCGAGCGTATGGACGCCCTGCTGGAACGGTTCGGGAACCCTCACCGGGCGTATAAAGTAATCCATATAGCCGGAACCAAAGGAAAAGGATCAACCGCGGCCTTCGCGGCATCTATTCTAAGAGAAGCCGGATATAAAACCGGTCTTTATACTTCTCCCCACGTGGTAAGCTACCGTGAAAGGATCACCCTTGCGGGGACCGATCCGGGAGACCGGATATACCTGACTTGCATGGAGATGATCGCTGCCGAAATTGACCGGATGAAGGAAGAACCTGTACCGGCAGAAGAACTGCCGACAACGTTTGAGCTCCTTACCCTGCTTGGATTCCTGGTATTCCGGGAAGCACAATGTACCTGGGCGGTTATTGAAACGGGGCTGGGAGGCAGGCTGGACGCCACCAATGTAGTAGAACCGGAAGCTTCCGTGATCACCCCTATTGAACTGGAGCATACCGAATATCTGGGAGACACCATCCGGGCAATTGCCGGAGAAAAAGCGGGCATCATTAAACCGGCGCGGCCGGTCTTTTCCGCGCCTCAGCATCCCGACGCGGAGCAGGTGCTGCGGATCAAAGCGGAACAGCTGGGGTGCCCGGTGACGTTCCTATTTGAAGCGGCCGAATCGATTACCGGCACTCCAACCCCGGACGGAACCGATATCCTGGTTCAATGGAGCTCGGGAGAATTCAGCGCTTTCAGGATTCCCATGATCGGCCGGATACAGGGAGAAAACGCTGTGCTGGCCAGAATAGCTGTAGCCGGCTGTATTCCACTTAGCGAAGAAGTCTTCAGCAAGGCGGTTCAGAAAACGAAACTCTTCGGGAGGGGGGAGCTGATTAGCGGTTCTCCCCCGGTTCTCCTTGACGGTGCCCATACGGAATCGTCGGTCCGGCGGGTCCTGGAGAGCTTCAAAGACCTTTTCCCGGAACGGAAAACCCTTATTTTCGGTGCTGTTGAGGGAAAGAACATAGATTCCATGGCCCGGATATTGGGTCCCGCTTTTGATTCGGTCATTATAACGACTCCGGGCACGTTCAAGAAAAGCAACCCTCCCGAAGTACAGAGGATATTTCAAAAATACCATTCCGGGACCCGTCTGGAACCGGATCCGGGAATGGCTGCTGAAACCGCGGCAAATGAAGGCAATCCGGTGCTCGTTACCGGGTCCTTTTACCTGGTCTCAGAGATAAGACGGGAGCTCAAGAAAAGAATCGAAAAAGAAGGAGGAAAAAAGAATGAAAAGTCTGTTTGACGGCCGGATTGAAGTTCATCAGGGAGACATCACCAAATGTGATGTGGATGCTCTGGTGAACGCCGCAAATTCCTCATTGATGGGAGGCGGAGGCGTGGACGGCGCTATCCACCGCGCCGGCGGCCCTTCAATTTTGGAAGAATGCAAAAAACTGCGGAACACCGAATACCCGGACGGCCTTCCGGCCGGGGAAGCCGCGGTTACCGGAAGCGGGAATCTGAACGCCCGGGCGGTCATCCATACGGTAGGACCGGTCTGGCACGGCGGCAGCAGGCACGAGGATTCGCTCCTGGAAAACGCGTACCGGAACTCTCTGGAAGCCGCTTCACGGGAAGGATTCAGGACCGTCGCGTTTCCGGCTATCTCCACCGGAGTTTACAGTTTCCCGAAGGAGAGGGCCGCTCTTATAGCTTGGAATATAATCACTGCGTTCCTTGAGACCCATGATATTCCGGAAAAGGTTTTACTAGTGTTCTACTCTCAAAGTGATTATGATCTGTTCCTGGAATCCTTAGAGGGGAAAAGCTGACCGTGTCGCTTAACTGGAGGGAGATTGATCTTGTCCTTGAAGAGCTGGATCTCCCCGGGTATTTTATTCAGCAGGTCCGGGAACCTGACTACCGGCACCTGCAGATGGAACTGTACCGCCCCGGAAATAAGCTCATCCTTTTGATATCCCTTACCCCCGGCCGGACCAGGATTCATTCGGTAACCCGGAAACGGGAAAAAACGGTATCCTCTCCTCCCTTTGAATCGCTATTAAAATCCCGGATTAAAAACGGAAAAATTATTCACGCTGATCAGCTGGGGGAAGAGCGGATCGTACAGTTGACCGTATCAAAAGCGGGACTTGAGACCCGCCTTTGGATCCGTCTTTGGGGAAACGCGGCAAACATCATCGCCCAGGATGAAGAAGGAATGATTCTTGATGCTTTTTACCGCCGGCCGAACCGGGGAGAAGTGGCCGGCGGTACCTTCAATCCTGACGATGCCCTTCTAACAGGGAAATCCCGCCCCGCGGCGGAATTCTCAGTGCGGGAGTACCCGGAACAAATGACATTTAACCGTTATTTGGAAGAATCATACGGCCGAATGGAAGGGGAAAAACGGAGGATAGAATTATCTCAGCGGGCGGCGCAAATACATGAAGCAATGACCGGCCGGCTCCGGCGGGGATTGCTGAAATTGAAAGAAAAACGGGACAAGTTTTCCAACTTCAGCCGGTATAAAGAGTGGGGTGATATTATCATGGCCAATCTTCATACGGCAAAGACGGGAGACCGGTGGCTCGAAGGCCTAGATTTCTACCGGGACAATAGTACGATAAAGATAGAACTAGATCCGGAATTAAGTCCCGAGGAGAACAGCGCCGGATACTACGAACTCTATAAAAAGGAGAAATCCGGATACGAAAATCTGGAAGAGCAGATCCGGAATCAGGAACATAAGCTCAGGATTCTGGAAAAAGAATATGAAGAAGTTTCCGCGTCACCCGAGACCGGTCCCATCGAGGAATACATACGGAAATACCGCAGGGAAATTTCGAAAAAATCCGAAACGGGACCGGCAATGCCGGGGCTTCAATTCCAGTCAGCTCCTTTTTCCATACTTGTGGGAAGAACCGCCAAAGAAAATGATGCACTTCTTCGGAATCATGTCAGGGGCAATGATTACTGGCTCCATGCCCGGGATTATCCCGGGGGATATGTGTTTATTAAAACAATTCCGGGGAAAAGTGTCCCGCTGGATACCCTCTTAGACGCGGCAAATCTTGCTCTTTACTACAGCAAGGGCAGAAATTCCGGGAAGGGGGATGTTTATTATACCCAAGTCAAATATCTGCGCCGGGCCAAAGGCGAAAAAAGGGGAACTGTACTCCCTACCCAGGAAAAAAATCTCTCCGTGAGGCTCGAGCCTGAACGGATAGATAATATACGCAGGAGATAAACAGAATTTCCTTCCAAAATTCATTGATTTTAGGGTAGAAAGCTACAATACTATTATTATGGATCGTCATAGGAGCGAGTCGCAGAATGATTCCTGCGTTAGGGAGCCGATTGTAGACTGTATATTCTACCCGGCAACCGAGCACGAACTGAAAAATAATATCGCCTCCCATATTCAGCAGTCGCCGATCATCTCGGACAGCGTTCAGGCCATTATGACCCCCCACGCCGGGTACGATTTCGCAGGATCACTCATGGCCGGAGCGTTTAAAAGCTGCGCCGCCCGGACAATCGATACCGTAATTATCCTAGGTCCGGTCCACCGTGATCCGGAAGAAGCGGTCTATTTTCCGGTTTCCACCAGTTTCCGCACTCCAATCGGTCTTGTTCCGACCAATGAAGAGGCAATTGAAGCGCTGATTTATGAGGATGACCGGTTCATAAAAAATGAAATCCCCCATTTGGAAGAACATTGTATTGAAGTACAGCTTCCCTATATTCAATATCTGTTTCCCGAGGCGGACATCGTGCCAATACTTATGGGTAAAGTGTCGAAAAACTTAAGTGAATCCCTGGGAAGAGCCCTTAATTTCGTTTTCAGCAGGAATTTAGGATCCGTCCTGCTCGTGGCAACCAGCAATCTGACAGCATATCTGGAATTCGGTGAAGCCACCAGTCAGGCCGATAAAGCACTTGCCTATATCCAGGAAGGTGACTGGGACAGTCTCTTCACCGAACATCAAAACAGAAAAATTTCATGCTGCGGATGCGGGTGTCTCTACACCATAGTATCAATGGCTTCTGTTACAGGAAAACCGGACCTGCTGCTCCGGGGTGATTCATGTCAGACAAACGGAGATACCGTAAACACTGTCCAATACGCGGCCTTGGCAATAAAATAAAATTTTGTTAGCTTTATTAAAAGGCAGAATTTTATGCAGAATTTTATATTATCTGACCAGGAAAAAATCATACTGCTCAAGACAGCAAGAGAATCTCTTGCCGCGTATTTAGAACAGCGAAAACCTGTTTTTCCGGAAACGACGAAAAACCTGGAAACGGTGTGCGGAGCCTTTGTTACTCTCCGCGGAAAGAGTCAGGGGAAACCGCTTCGCGGCTGCATTGGGCAGATTATCGGCCTGCAGCCCCTCATAGACACTATAAAAGAAATGGCCGTATCCAGCGGCACTAAAGATCCCCGATTTCCTCCTGTCCGTTCTTACGATTTAGAAGGTCTGGAATTTGAAATTTCCGTCCTCACCCCCCTGGTCCGGCTGGATAATCCGGAAAAAGTAATCGTCGGAACGCATGGAATTTATATAAAAAGCGGATATTCTTCAGGTGTTCTGCTCCCCCAAGTGGCGGTTGAACAGAACTGGGACCGGGAAACTTTTCTCAGCCACACCTGTCTTAAAGCGGGGCTGCCTGCCGACTGCTGGAAAAGAGAAACAGCCGAAATTTACACATTTACGGCGATAGTGTTTGACGAATCTCTTCTAAACGGGTAAATTTGAGGCCGGTTTTTACGTATGAGCCTGCCGGAAAAATTCGTTTAAAGAGGTGACCCCTATGGTGATTCAAAGAACTGGTGAATACACCGTTCAGATTGAAAAAGAAGGTGAAAAGTTTCTCGGAATTAATACCCGGATAAAGAGCGGAGGATTCGGACTGAAGCGGTTTCTAAGCAGTGAAGGTCCGGAGAAAATGTGGATTATCTCCCCGAACGGAGTCGAGCAGTGGGGTCCTATGCTGGCTACCGAGTACGAAGGTTCGGTCATTCTTTACGGGCCGTACCATGAGACTGTTTCCCTTACTTCTGTTTTGAAGACTCCCTCCCGGGACACCCTCCCCTATCTGAAAAATCTCGCGGAAGCAGTACCTGCTTACCGGGAAAAAAACCCCGGGTTTTCCCGGATCTGTACATTCGGTATCTTGTTTCTAGACGGCACCGGAACCGATCCTGAAAACTGGAAAATACTCTTTCTCCCCGAAGAGATGACCGACATCATCCTGGACAATCAGGATGAGCAAAAGAGGATGATAGAATTCGAAGTGTACAACCATCCCGACATGAAGAAAGACCTGAATATCGCGTTTTCTCTGGGAACCATGAGCTACCGGATACTGACCGGGGAGTTCGCCTTCTTTTCGGATTCCGAAGTAGACATTCACGACCGTATGCGGAACAAGCAGATACCAGCTCCCCGGATGAAGAATCCCGAGATTAAACAGGAGGTTTCCGATTTTATTTATCAAAATATAACCCCGGGGCCGGGAAAGAAAATTGGAACCTTAACGGATTGGAAAATCGAAATAGAGAAATGGATAAAGGAAGGCGTCCGCACTCCGGTTACCGAGGAGGAAACAGCAGAACTCCGCAGAAATGCTGAAGAAGCCGAGAGAAAATGGGAGAAAAATTACCGCAGGAAGATGTACGTTCAGCGGAACTGGCGCCGGGGCCTTGTTATCGTGGCCGCTGCCGCTCTGATCCTGTCCCTTCCTATCAGCATAATTTCAAACGCTCTTAAACCCAGGATGACCGCGGGATTTTCACCCGAAGAAGTGATTGAAGCTTTTTACTACGGCATGAACAGCCTTGATCATTCCCTTATGGAAGACGCAGTCGCGGGAAACGCGGGAAAATCGGAGATTCGGGAAGCGATGAATTTATATGTAATGACCCGGGAGCGTTATTCTGTCGAAGGGACAACAGGATTGACAGATCCAAGGCTGTGGCTGGAAAATGACCGTCCGTATCTGCCGCAGGGGACAAATATATACGGGGTTTCGAATCTGGAGATAGAAGAACTCCCTGATCAGGATGATAATGAAGAGACAAAGCTTTTCCGGGCGGAATACATAAAGTGGACGCCGGTATTCGGCAGTTATTCGGAGGATGATTCACCGAACGTGTCCAAAGAAAGCACCGAAGCCTACGAAAGGATCGACCGGATTCATATGATAAAAAGCAGAGGTGACTGGGTAATTGATGATATTGACCGTCAGAAGGACGAGTTGGTGGAGTCCCTATAGCCGGTACCGCTAGTGCAGCTATTTGATAATATAGCTGATAATAATGGAAACAGCTCCCGCCACCGTAATGACACCGCCGGAAATCATCAGTGCGTGACCGCCGGTCCTGTTCTGGGGAATATTCAGCCAGCTCCAGAGTCCTTCTCCGGCGTAGGCCCAGGCGAATCCTGCGGCTTCCATAACAAGACCGCCCGCGAACAATCCGTACCCCAGACGCCGCGCCTGATAATCCTTCAGGAAATATTTGAGTTCTTTTTCTTCTTCCCCGTCCTCTTCAACTGCTTCCTTATCCGCGGGAGCGATTATTATTTCTCCTTTCCCCTCCCGCGTCTCTGACGCCACTATAACCGGTTTCCCGGTTATTTCTTCTACTTTTTTAAAAAGACCGGGAAAAACCGTGTCCAGCTGTACCGGTTCCACCGGCTCCTTCCGGAAGTTGTTCGTTTCCCAGAAGGTGACTATTCCCCGGGCTACCTCTTTCTTTTCCGTCACAATTGCAGGGGCTTCAGCTTCATCAGTTTGAACTGCTCTTTCTTTTATTACGATCATCTGATTTGCTTCCAATACAGCAGGTTCTGCCTCATCTTCATCAACGGTAACCGATACGGAGCCTTCAAAACAGTAGACAGTCCCGAGCGCCTCTTCCTGATCCGTCTCCGGATCGATGATCATATCAACGCCGAAGTCTGTCCCCCGGACACCGGCAACGGCCTCTTTTCCGCGGATTTCAAACCGGTCCCGGCTTGCAAGACGCTGAACTTTCGCCCTGATCCGGCCGTAAGTCAGGTTGAAGCTGGTTTCTCCGCCCCCGAGATCCTTGACGGTGAAAGTCGTGTTTTCCGCGACTTTGACCACCGATTTAGTGGGATAAAGCTGAATCTCCAAATAGGTATTGTCCGCGGTCTGTATCATATCTCCCTTAAATAAGGGCATTCCGAACACATTTCCCCTGTGGATATTATTTGTTTTATACTCGCCGTTCCGGTAGAGAGAAAACTCACTCCCTTCAGCGTAGAGGATAACCCCGAAGGGATTCTCATCCTGCGCCGCTGCGGTTAACGCAGAGAACAGGAGTAATACGGTTAAGATCAAGAACAGACTACTCTTCATACATTCTATTGTAGTACGAAATGAGCTATTTATCCATTTATGGCAATATAATACAATACCCGGGTGGTACAGACCGGAAAGCCGTACGGACTCAGCCCGGCCATCCTTACCGGGAGCTGAACTGGAAACGGATATGGGATCTGGACATGCGGGAGACCGCGGGGAATCTGGTACCCGTTCTGTCCGGCTGGAGGAAAGATAATCAGGTTCCGGAAAATTTTTTTCTGAACCGCTTATAGTACCAGGTCCTGGCGCTTTCGGCGCCCCGGTACGCTTTGTACATACCCCGCCGGGTCACGAAATCCCAGGCTCCTGCGCGGTGAAGAATCTCTCCCCCGAAACCGGTCTTAAACCGGTAGAGTCCGTGCATCGGATGGTTCGGGTCGTCAGCTGGAGGTATGCCGAAGAGATCATACTGACCGCACCCGTACTCCCGGGCCTTCCTGATTGTCTCCCACTGCAGGGCGTACGCGGGCATCAAATTCCGTTTATTACCGGAACTGGCGCCGTAAAGATAAACAGCGGTGCTGTCAGTGAAAGCGGCAATATTCCCGGCCAAAAGTTCGCCGTTATGCCGGGCCGCGATGAGATGCAGCTTCGGCGCGTCGGAGATATCGTCCCTCTCCGCGAGTTCGAACAGTGTCTGATAATACCGGTAGTTGTGGAGAACGATGCGGTCCCGTCTCGCCGTTTCTTCGTAGAGGGTATACCACTCCCGGAGCAGCTCCGGACCGGCGACTTCAAGTTCCACCCCTTTTTTCCCGGCCAGACGGATGTTGTATCTTGTCTTCTTCTTCATGCCCGATAGAATCTGATTTTCATCCGGCGTCACGTCGAGGATAACCGTGTCCGGAGGCTGTACATCTCCGGGAGCTTTCCGGTACCCGGCACTTTCCGCCTGACGGGACAGAGACAGCATGCTTTCAGAATCGGCTATCATCCAGGGGACATCGAGTCGGAGGAACACCGTTGATTTCGGAAGGTGTGCTTTCAGCCCGCCGCCCAGCTTCCTGAGAAAATCCCCGATACTGGATACCGGAATATTCCCCGCGAATCCCGGCGGTACATAGGTAAGGGAAACACCGGCGGAAAGTCTCCGGGTCAGCGTGAGAAAAGATCCGCTTCTTTCTTCATCATCCACAGTAAAAGAATACCGGTACCGGACCGGCACCCAGGAGAAGTGCGATTTGAAGGTACCCCAGAACCCGGTGTGCAGGAGGCTTTCCGCCTCTTCTCCTGGCCCGGGGAAAAGTGAGGTCTTCTCGAGTTCCACCGCTTAACCGACCTTTCCGTCACTAATATCATTGGTTTCGATGATTTTACCGGCACAGACTAAAGGTGTTTCTCCCACGGTCACTCTGCCTGATTTGACAGTGATCGGAACGGAAAAAAATGTATCGATATCAATTTGTCCGAATGATTCGGGCGCTTCGGCATCAGCAAGCCGGACAGGATCACCCGGAGAAGCGTTGTCTAAAAACAGGACTTCCAGCCGGTCCTCATCCGGTCCTTCCGCGGCAAGAAGCATCCCTTCACTCATCTCACCCCGGAGTTTAGCCGGTTTCAAATTCGAGACAACGGCTACGGTCCTCCCCTCCAGTTCTTCCGGTTTATAATACGGAACTAAACCAGAGATGATGGTACGTGCTTCCGTTCCCAGATCGATCCGTTCGATATAGAGCTTATCCGCCTTGGGGTGCTGTTCAACTGAAATAATTTTCGCCGCCCGTATATCCACGGTACGGGAGAAGATTTCTTCCGGCTTCATCCGGTTCTTCCGTTCCGCCTGGGACCCGGAGAACCGTTCCCGGAGTTCGGCGATGGTATCGTCTTCGAGCTGCTCAAAAATGATTGAAGTTTTTTCTAGTGTGCCGATGCCTTCTTCTCTGCCCATCACACTCCATGAAATTTCCGGGTTCCCCAAAAAGGATGCAATCTTTTCCGAGGTGCCAGGTATATAGGGCTGAATCAGTACCGCTAAATCCCGTATCAGATAGGTCAAAGTCCGGAGCAGATTACCCGCTTCCGCCGGGTCGCTCTTCCTGACCCGCCACGGTTCACCGTCCTGGAACGCTTTGTTTGCCAAAGAAGAAAGGGCGAATATTTTCCGGAACGCCCCCCGGAGCTGACTGTGCTCAAGCAGTTCAGTTATCTCGTTCCGTATCACCGCCGCCTGATCTTTAAGCTCCTCAAAGGTATTTTTTCCGGAATCAAGCTCCGGAACCTTGCCGCCGTAATACCGGTGGATAAACGTGAGGGTCCGGTTAACCAGGTTTCCAAGATTACCGATCAGTTCGGAATTTACTTTTTCCTGGAAGTCTTTCCAGGTAAACATCGCGTCGGAGGTTTCCGGCCGGTTGTAAAAAATGTAGAACCGCCAGACATCAGGTCCGATACCCGTGTCCATCACATCATTCCCGAAAACACCGATCCCTTTACTCTTTGAAAATTTTCCGTCCTCGTAGTTCAGGTACTCGCTTGAAGACATATGATGAAGAAGGGTCCACTTCTCTCCGGTTCCTAAAAGACTGCTAGGAAAAATTACGGTATGAAAAGGGATGTTGTCCTTGCCGATGAACTGGAATAATTCCACCTCTTCCGGGTTCCGCCACCAGTCTTCCCACCGGTCGGTATGATTAGCGGTGATCGAGATATAACCGATTGGAGCATCAAACCAGACGTAAAAGACCTTTTCTTTATACTTCTCCAGAGGAACCGGAATACCCCACTCCAAATCCCGGGTAATGCACCGCTCTTTGAGTCCGTCTCTGATCCAGCTTTGGGTCATCTTGACGGCGTTGTTTGCCCAGAACCCCGCTTCTGCGGCGTTTTTCATCCACTCCTGCAGCTTCGGAAGCACCTGGGGAAGATCGATGTAGAGATGATCGGTCTCCCGGATTACCGGAGGATTTCCGCAGGTTCCGCACCGCGGCTCAATAAGATCTGTCGGATCCAGGAGCTTACCGCAGTCTTCACACTGATCACCCCGGGCCTCCGGATAGGAACATGCCGGACAGGTTCCCCGGACATACCGGTCCGCGAGAAACATTCCGCATGATTCACAGTACAGCTGCTGAATGGTTTTTTCGTTTATAAGGCCGTTCTCGTACAGTTTGAGGAAAATATGCTGAACAATTTCAGTCTGATGTTCCGTCGATGTCCGGCCGAACCGGTCAAATGCGATATTGAACCACTGATAAATGTCCCGGTGGATTTTAAAGTAACGATCGCAAAGTTCTTTCGGAGTGATTCCCTCCTCCTTTGCTCTGGTTTCAGTGGCCGTTCCGTATTCGTCGGTTCCGCAGATATAAAGAGTATCATATCCCCGGAGCCGGCAGAACCTGGCGAAAACATCGGCGGAGAGAACCTGTATGAGATTTCCTAAATGAGGAATATTATTAACGTATGGCAGGGCGGAGGTTATAAGTCTTTTCTTCATGAGTACATAGTACGTTTCACCCTAACCAGTGTCAACAAGCATAAATATGAGTCTCCGCGTTATAATACGGAGGAAATACCCAGAAAGAGACCGAAACCAATAATGGCCGCGCCGCATACACCCAGCAGCACCCGGTAAAGTCTCTGTGTCAGCCACCGTTTTCCGAAATGTACGCCGGCGGAAACGGCAAAGTACCAGACCAGATCCCCCGCCTCATGGCCCAGAAAGAACGCCGCCAGCGGAAGAGGCGTACGGAGAGAGACATCGTACTGCAGCAGAAACGCGAATCCCACGGTAGCCCACCATATCCACCAGTAAGGATTGCTCATTGAAACGAGCATGCCACCCAGCACCGGACTCCGGATAAAGTTCCGGCTGCTGCCGGATTCGGCATCGGTCTTGAGATCTCCGCTGTTTTCAGGAGCGGTAATGGAGACCTTATCCAGCACTACATCCCGCAGGATCAGTACCCCCATCACCGCTAAGGCTGCCCCGCCGATGATGCCGATGACCATAGTCACCGTCGGATTCTTTAAAAGCGGAGCGAATCCAGCAAGCAGCATAATCACAATAGCCGCTTCTATTACCGCGTGCCCCGCGATCACTGACGCTCCGATGAGGTATCCGCGCCTCCGCTGATTCAGAGTCCGGATAATGGTGTAGGTAAGAAGCGGTCCCGGAGACATTGCCCCCGTGAGGGCGACGAGAAATGAAAAGGAGAAGATAACCCACATTCCGGTAGTCTGCATTATTTTGGGAAAAGATCAAAGGGTTGGTTCGGGGGGAGGGAATTTAGCTTGCCGGTCGCCCGGAATTTTGGTATCCATTAATTAGTGCCTCAAAACGTGGACATAAAAACCGGCTAATTTTTTATTTTATGAATAAATAGTAAGGTGATAGACAAAAACCGGAACGGCGAAAGGACAAAGGTTTATATCGTCTACAAATCTCATGTATTTTTGTCCACGATTCGAGGCACTAAAAAAAAATCACCGGAGGTATTGTGAATTATATAACACTTACATCAGGAGACAAGATGCCCCAGGTTGGATTCGGGACATGGACCCTTAAGGGAGACGAGTGCCGGGAATCTGTAGAGATGGCGCTTGAAGAAGGATACATCCATATTGATACTGCCGAAGGCTACAAAAACCATCAAGAAGTAGCCCGGGCAATTAAAAATGTGGGCGTTTCCAGGGAGGATCTCTTTATCACCAGCAAAGTTGGGAGCGGCCACCTTAAATACGAAGACACAATAAAGGCAGGCGAAGAAACGCTCCGGGATCTTGATACGGATTATGTCGATTTATTCCTGATCCATTGGCCCCGGTTCATTGATGTTTCGATGGAAGAAACATTCAAGGCCATGGCTGAACTAAAACGCTCCGGTAAAATCCGGAATGTGGGGGTCAGCAATTTTACGGTCAACCATCTTCGGGACGCTCTCGCGGTTACGGACGTGCCGATAACCGTCAATCAGGTGGAATTTCATCCGTTTCTGTATCAAAAGGATCTGCTTGATTTCTGCAATGAGAACAAGATCGCCCTTACCGCTCATACTCCGATCGCTCAGGGAACGATATACGAGGATGAAGAACTTAAAAGAATCGCGGGGGATCACGAAAAAGGGCTTGCCCGGGTAGTACTTAAATGGTTAGCCGATAAGGGCATTATCGTCATTCCCCGATCAACAAAACGGGAACACATACGGGACAATAAGGATCTTTTTGATTGGAATCTGTCTCAGGAAATTTCAGAAGCTATTGACAACATCAAAAAGGAACACCGCTTCGCGAAACCCGATCATTTTGATCCGGATTATCAGCCGAAGCATGTTTAGATCAGCCCGAGAGAGCATCGTATGTTTTTTTCAGAATCCGTTCCGTGGTCTCGAAGGAGATACACGGGTCGGTTACTGAAACACCGTACTGCAGGTCTTCCGGTCTTTCGGGGATAACCTGGTTTCCCCCATAAAGAAAGCTCTCAAGCATAAACCCGACCACGGCAGGATTTCCGGAAACGCGCTGCCGGACAACCGCGTCGAGTACCCGCTCCTGGCGGCTGTACTCTTTCCTGCTGTTTGCGTGACTGCAGTCGATTACTACTGCTTCAGGCAGGCCTGCTTTCCGGAGCAGTTCGACTGTATCTTCAACACATTCTTCGTAATAATTCGGACCGGACCGTCCGCCCCTGAGAATGATGTGCCCCTGTTCGTTCCCGGTTGTGGATACGACACAGGTGCGGCCCTCCTGATCGATCCCGATAAATCCATGGGGCTGCCGGGCCGATGTCATCGCGTTCAGGGCGATGTCCACACTGCCGTCGGTGCCGTTTTTAAAGCCAACCGGCATGGAAAGTCCTGACGCCATCTCCCGGTGGGTCTGAGACTCAGTCGTTCTGGCGCCGATAGCGGCCCAGCTGGTTAGATCATCCAGATACTGAGGAACAATCGGATCGAGCATCTCCGAACCCGCGGCCATACCCATTTCGCCCAAGGAAAGGAGAAACTTTCTCGCCCGCTTAAGACCTTCACCGATATCATAGGAATCATCCAGGTCCGGATCCAGAATCATTCCGCGCCATCCAAGCCGGGTCCGGGGTTTTTCGAAGTATACCCGCATCACCACAAAGATCTGGTCTGCCAGCTCAAGCCGCAGCTTGTTGAGCTTCTCCGCGTAATCCATTCCGGCCCGGACATCGTGAATGGAACAGGGCCCCACAATGGCCAGCATCCTCGGGTCCTGTCCGCTGATTATATTTCCGATTATGGTCCTGCTTTCAAGGACAGTTTCGGCGCCTTTCGCGGTGATCGGGAATTCCTGTTTAAGAACCCGGGGCGCAGTCAGAGGAGTTATGGAATGTATATGGAGGTCGCTTGTTTTCTTCATAAGGCAGTATGCTGAATATACCCTATTAAGGCGGTAATGTACATTGCTCTTAATCGAAATCAGCAGTTTCCGGTCAACCCGATTTAAATTTTATGACCTCTTCTATATCACCCAACGTAACCGGGATTTGCTGAATCAAATATGTCCGGGAAGCGGATGTGTTTTAGAAATCGGGGTAGCGATGCAGATACCGGGGGTGTATAATTGTGTGAAATAAGGGGGTAGTTTTTAACGGATGGTCGGGAGATTTGACCGGCTATGACAACCCTGTGGAAATATCAATGGACAAAATGGACAGTGATATGGAAATCACCGCATCATTTTCATACTCAACCAGCTACACCGCACATTTCGTTCCGTACACTTACTCCTTAGATATAACCATCTCCGGGAACGGCCGGGTAACAAGAAGTGTCTTAAAAGATAATTACGCATACGGCACAGAAGTGATATTGACCGCAGTACCTGATTCGGGAAACGTATTTTCAGCTTGGCACGGAGATGCGGATTATTGATGTTATAGGATTTGACGCATGCCTCATGGCAATGATAGAGGTTGCATATGAACTCCGGAATGACTGCTCTTACATGATAGCTTCCCAGGAAAATGAACCAGGAGACGGATGGGAATACGATAATTGGCTGGAAAATTTTATTGCGTCTGATCTTTCCGTCTCGAATCTGCTGAAGTCGGTGGTGGACGGATACGCTGAACGGTATATACAGTATTCGGGCTGCACGCTTTCGGCAATTGATCTATCCAAGGTAGATGATTTTATGTCGGCATACAACAGCTTCTGTAATACCCTTTATTCGGGAATAACCACCGCGTCTATACAATCGGACGTACGGGACGCTTTTTGGGATGCCGAATATTTCTGGAGTTCCGAAACCGGGGGTGACCATAACATAGATATATGGAGTTTTGCCGATGTAATTCAAAAGAATCTCAATATAGCCGACACCCAAGCCGGAGCAGTAAAAACCGCAGTTGATAATTTAGTAATAGAAGAATGGCATAATACCGGCCATCCCGGGGCGAAAGGATTGAATATTCACAACCTCTATGTGTACAGTGATTACAGCTACACCCACTGGAAATCCTATACATCAGGATATCCCGCGGCTTTTCCGGTATCATTCGTGAACAATTCCCAGTGGCGCGGTACATATGATTCATCAAGCGGTGGAATTACCGGGCCTGGTTTGATCTACCGGGTTTGGTTTCATTTGTTTTAGAGCAAGTTTATAAGGATCCTGGAGGGAGAGAATGACCAAAAAATCGAAAGCAGCGGGACTGTCACTTTTACTGTTATTCCTGCTGCTCACCCTTTCGTGTGAGCTCTTCGTAAAAAAATACACCGTCACGGTAACGGTAACGCCGGAATCGGGAGGCGAGTTCATCCTGACTCCCGGGGAAGCGTCTTATAAAGCGGGTTCGGTCGTCGCGGTAACCGCGGCTCCTCTGCCCGGGTATCGGTTTTCCCGGTACACCGGCGATCTTACCGGAATCGATCCCGAATCTTCCTTTGTAATTGAAAAGGATATGATGATAACCGTTGAATTTATCTCTCAGAATTCCCTGACCGTGACTTCGGAAGGAGAAGGAAGTGTTACTCAAACCGTTATTGAACAGTCAAAAAACCTGTACGATACCGGTTCCGTCGTGGAACTTGAAGCGGTACCCCAAGAGGGATACAAGTTCGACAGCTGGACAGGTGATTTAACCGGATCGGACAATCCTATCCGTGTCACCGTTGATAAAGATTTGGAAATCACCGCTGTATTTACTGAATCATCAAAATGGACCTTCCTCATATATCTGGACGGCGACAACAATCTCGAAGCAGCGGGATTGGAAGACATGAACGAACTGGAAGGGACGGATTTAACCGGCACAGGAATTAATGTGATCGTCCTCCTCGACCGGGTTCCGGGCTACTCAACAGCCGACGGAGACTGGACCGATACCCGGCTTTTCCGGGTTGAATACGATCCGCAAGGCATCGACACGGTCATCCGTTCGACCCGGCTGGCATCTTCCGAACTGGGCCTATCCGCTTCAGGCTCGGATGATGAACTCGACATGGGGAACCCGGAAACATTAATCAATTTTATCGACTTCGGTCAATCCGAATATCCGGCGGATAACTACTTCCTGGTACTCTGGAATCACGGGGGCGGATGGAGGGACACCTTCGGCTCCCTCCCGGATTCCGGCGATGCTCCTTCGGGAAAAATCTCCGGGATCTCTGCTCCCCCGCCCTCCCGGGCGGTATGCTGGGATGAAACATCATCCAACACCTGCCTCTATACGGCTGAAGTGGGAGACGCGGTTTCCGGCAAGGGAATTGACGTGATAGGGTTCGACGCGTGCCTGATGGGAATGATCGAAGTGGCCTACGAACTCCGGAATGACTGCGCCTACATGATCGGTTCTCAGGAACTGGAGCCGGGTGACGGCTGGGAGTACAACCTGCTCCTGGAAAAATTCACCGCCGGCGACATGACCGCGCCCGACCTGCTTTCCGCTGTTGTCGAAGCTTATGCCCAGCATTACAGCGCTTATGCCGACTGTACTTTGTCCGGAATCGACCTGTCGAAGATTGATCCTTTCATGACGGCGTATGACGCATTCTGCGATACCCTCTATGGAGCAATCACCAGCGCCGATATCCAGACTAACGTACAGAATGCCCTTTGGGATGCTGAATATTTTTGGGACGCCGACGGAGGTGATCATAACGTCGATATCTGGAGCTTCGCCCATGTGATCCAGACCGATTATGATTATGCCGATACCGAAGCCGCCGCGGTCAAGACCGCCATAGAAGACATGGTCACAGCGGAATGGCACAACACCGGGCACCCCGGCGCGAAGGGGCTCAATATCCACAACATTTATGTGTTCAGCGACTACAGCCTCGGGTACTGGAAAAGCTACACTTCCGGCTATCCCTCGCCCTATCCGGTTTCATTTGTGGACAACTCCGGATGGCCCGGTACGTATGATCCGGGAAGCGGTACAATCACCGGACCGGGGCTTATCTACCGGATCTGGTTCGAGTCATTCTGACTCTCCGCGGTAAAAACAGCCGCGGTAAACCGGCGGGGGAGACGAACCCGGATGCCGGTAGAGGTCAGGTCTGCTCCGGTGCGGTTCTCGTTTAGATCCTCACCCAGTTGAGTGACCCGATAGGACCGGTCGTTGGCTAGTCCGCGGAAACGGAAAGACATTTCCGGAGGTGAATCGTCTAATCTGTACACAAACAAAAATGCCGAAGTACCGTCAGCGGAGAGGAGCTGGATTGCCGCCCATCCGGTAAGATCGTTCATCGGTTTATGGGGTGTTAGAAGGAAGGCGGAAGCTCCCGCCATTTTATGCCGGTGCTGTTTAAAGAAGTCACCATGGAGCCGGACCCGTTCCAACTGTTCCGGTCCGAGCCCCGCGAGATCGCCGCTGAATCCCATAGTTCCGGGAAGAGCCGCCCGGAGGATAAAATCGATATCAAACACCGAAGTCCGCTCCCAGGAATACATTCCGGGAGCGGCGGCGGAAATTCCGGGACCGGTTCCGGGAGTATCGGTATTCCGGAGCACCGCCCATTTTATGATTGGTCCCGGAGGAAGCCGGAGAAGGGCTCCCTGATAAATGCGGATAACTTCCGCCGGATTCACATTATCACTTAGAAAATGTCCGTGAAAATAACGGAGCGTGTTCAGATCCAGCCGCATTCCTCCGCTCGCGCATCCTTCAAGATATACCTGGGGATAATCTTCACCAAGCTTCCGGATCAAGGAATAGAATTTCCGGTAATACCGGAAGAGTTCGGAGTTTGTCGGATCGACGGAGAGCTCATGGTTGAAATCAACTTTTATCCATACTAGATTATAATTCCGGATAAGTCCTGCGATCAGGGAATAATAATAATCGAAAACCTCATCCCGGGTAAAATCCGGGTAATAATAATCGGCGCCGGTACAGATATACCGCTCCGGATGTTCCTTCACCGCCGGGGCATCTTTATGCAGCCGTTCCGGTTCTATCCAGATTCCGAAGCCCAACCCCTTTCCGCGGACCTGTTCCGCGAACTCAGCCATCTTTCCGCGGAACGCGCCGGTACTGTTTTCCCGCCAGTCGCCGACCTTGCGGCTCCAGCTGCCCTCACCCTCACCGAACCATCCGGCGTCTACCGTAAATACTTCACACCCCGCGTTTTTCGCGGCATCAAGCTGTCCTGAAAGACGGGAAACATCCAGGCTATCGAAGCGGTCGAACCAGGTGTTGTAGACCAGAGGAGGCCCGGAAAAAGGTTTCCTGATCCTGCTGTTGTAGAAATTGTGCAGGGCAGCCGGACTTTCTACCGAAGAAACGTAGAGGATTTTCGGCAGTGTGATTATTTCTCCCGGATTTATTTTTAACCTGAGACAGTGGTCGGACAATCCCGCGTCGATCGTGATAACCTGAGGCTGATCCGGCATCAGGGTGTGTTTTTGGATTTTGATAATCCAGTTCCCCACCGGAAGCACATGAATATCTATTCCCGGCCCGCCGTTTTTCTGCCGTATTGCGGCATACGGCGATGAACCCTGACAAGTCCTTCCGCCCTCGCATCCGGCAGTTCTGCCGCCGCCGCGGAGCGTTTCGGTAACGGTCTGGTTTTCCCTGACCCATCTCCCCTCCTGGGATACCAGGTCATAATCGCCGGAATCAAGGATAATCCGGGAGAGGCAGCGGGTTAGTACTGCCGGAGTAGCGGCGGTATTTTCCACTGAGTCACACCGCTCCCAGATGCCTGTCTCATTATCAAGATTCCATGAGGATTTGACAATCAAAAAGTCGGCGTTCCATCGGAGGCAAAAACCGTCTTCATCCTTCCGGAAGCCATCCGGGATATACCCGAGATCTATCCTTCCCTCCGGTGTATCGATAACCAGCCAGCCCGTGTAACGCTTGAGTGAACTCCGGGTGAATCTGTTAAAACAGGGAACCCCGTTTAAACGATCAAGGTAGATAGATGCGGAAGATACCGCGACTGCGGTCGGCCGATCAGGATTACCAAACAGAAATGTCTCTGTCCTTTCCATTATATTATCCTGCTACCGATTCCTGCTCAGTGTCAAGCGGATGTTGACAAACCGGCATCGTTTAGACACCATACATTCATGAAAAATGATGGGCGGAAGTTTTCCGATGAGGAAACCAAAGCGATCATCCAGCGGGCTTTGGAAATCCAGCAAGACAAAACTTCCAGTATTAAGAATGCCGACGGAGTTGATATCGCCGATCTGACGGTTATCGGCAGGGAACTCGGGATCGATCCCTCCGTTATCAGACAGGCAGCTTCCGATTTAGAAGGCCGGGCAAACAACCGGAAAAACCGCCGTCTCCTGGGAGCTCCTGTACGGCCTGAACAACGGATCTTTCATCACGGTGCCCTGCCGGAAGAGGAACTCCAAGAGCTCTCCGCGGGTATATCCGGAATTACCGGTGAAACCGGACACGGCAGCGCGACGGGCGGTCATCTCAGCTGGAACTCAAGCGCGTTCTACGCCATGAGAACCGGAACCCAGCTGCAGATCGAAATTTCTTCGTTTCCCGAAGAAGGGACCGAGGTGCTTATTAAAGCCGACTGCTCAAACGCGGCAGGAGGAATATTCGGCGGAATAGGCGGAGGGGTTGGTATCGGCGCCGGTCTGGGAGTCGGTTTCGGGGTCGGTTTTGGCGCCCTGGGTTCTCCGCTCTTCGCGGTGCTGGTTCCGCTGGGATTCATCGGCTTCGCCTTTATTCTTTCCCGGGGTATTTTCAAGGGACTCGTCCGGGCACAGCGGAAGAAAATCCGGATGATCGCGGAAAAACTCGAAACGGCTTTGTCCCGGAAACTGAACAGGGAAGATAACTCCGGCTCATAACTATAGCT
>CAYLLE010000058.1:0-20747 GCA_964384485.1 uncultured Spirochaetales bacterium
CGTCACGGTCAAGCTCAACAACAGGACCTGTACCCCAGTCAGGCACGCCAAGACTTTCAAAGGTCGAAGTTGAATCCGGTTCATAGTAATATACGACTTCCCGTGCATAAGAATCGCCGGGATTCGGATAGGTGTATCCGTTGTTTGTGGGCGGCTCGGCGTAAGGATCACTTAATTCCGGCGGGTTAGATCCTCCGTAATAATCATCGGGGTAAGTGATATGCGCGTCAATATCCGCGTATTCATCGCTCCATACCACAAAGATCGAGATGGTTTCCGGATCGGGCGCCGGGAATCCCAGCATGTTCACACCGGTTACATCTTCACCTTTAACGGTAACTTCCTTCTCGATAAAGGCGTAGGTGTCCAGGACCGCGTTAATGGCATAGTCTCCTGAATCAATACCGGTAAACGTGAAGGTTCCGTCTTCTCCCGTCTCGGCGGTGCCCGCCTCGGTGCCTTCCGAATCGGTCAGGGTCAGCGCGGCCCCTTCAATTTCGGCGGTCGCATCTTCGTCTTCCGGGTCGACTTTCGCGTCGATTAAAGTACCGGAAATTGAATAGGTTACCGGTGCCGGAGGAAGCTGATCAACAGAAATCTCACATCCCGCGATGATTCCAATGGTCACTGCTGCCGCGAGAACAATCATGACCTGTATAACTCTCTTCATTTTCATCAATACACCTCCAAAATGTACTGTATTTTGTTATGATGCTCTAAGTATATGAAATTTAACACGCTTTTCAAAAATATACGTTACTTTTCGGCAAAGTAATGTAAAATTAACAAACCTTAATATATAAAACGGAGGACTGCATGCGGACGGAAATAGAAATCAAAGCCCGGTTAACCGATCCGGAATCCATCGAGGAAAAGGTCAAAACCATGGGGTCGTTTGTCAGAGCCTATACAAAACGGGACACCTATTTCCGGTGCCCAAAGGCGGGAGGCGGGGAGACCGATGTCCGGATCAGGGTGGACGGAGACAAGAGGAAATGCACCTTCAAGGACCGGAAAACAGTGGGAGGGGTGGAAAAGAACCGTGAGCATGAGTTTACAATCTCCGATGTCCGGAGTATGGCTGCTCTGCTTTTACGGCTCGGGGGGAAGGAGATTCTCCGGAAGGTAAAAAAAGGACGGGAGTACCAGGTAGGTGAACTCAGTGTTCAGTTTAACCATATCGAAGAATTAGGCACGTTTATCGAGGTGGAGCAGCTTTTAAGCGATCCGGCTCCCCGGGATTACCGGGAAGCGGAGGAAAACATCGCCTCATTTTTACGCGAACTCGGGATCGGTCCGGAAGATTACGAAGAGCGGACCTACATGGAGCTTTCCGGGATCGGCAGGATTTCGGGTGATTATGAATATTATCAATAGGATTTTCCAAAAATTGTTCTCGCGGTCCTGAGGTGCTCCCGGGCCGCTTCGTTCCAGCGGTAGAAGCTGCTTTCGAAAAAATCATCCTTTCCCCGGCGTCGGCGCACGGGGGGAGGGGCTTTGCTTTTCGCCCCCATCTGATTCAGTACGGCATCTTTCAGCCACAAAAACCGGTCATAGGCTTTCCCCAGTTTTTCGCTGCTGCTGTCCCGCTCCCGGATAAATGCTTCGCTTTTCCAGAGGTTTTCGTCGTACGGCGGAATGTCCTGAGCGATGGTCAGGTCTAAAAGCCGTTCCTGCCGGGATTTTGTAAATCCGGGGTAACCCATCAGATCGGCATACCCGGAAATAACCAGATCGGCGTCGGTGAAGGGGCGGTGATTGTAGTGGGCCAGATATTTGTAGATCATCCTGGCCGCTTCGAGGATCCGGTCTCCGTTTACCACCTGCCGTTCTTCCGGGATAAGCCGGGGATCTTCCCATGTCAGATCGAACTGATCCGGCATTTCCCGGGCCTGGGCGTGACCTACCGGGGGAAGGAGTGAATCGGAGTACATCCGGTTCAAAGGGTGATTCCGCCCGATGAAGTTCTGGTGGGCCCAGGTATCTGCGTATCCGTGGAGGGCTATGCCGACGCGGTAGAGGTTCCGGGTCTTAAGGGCCGCGATCAGGAGTTCCTTGGCCCGGGCCGAACCGGGGGTAACTAAATCCCGGTGTCCGGTTCCGTCATTCCGCTTCGCCGCGCCTTCCCGGTACTCCCCCGGTATAAAATGAAATGGAATCGTCGTTGCTCCGTCTCCCTTTATGCCCCACCATTGGTAGTCCATGGTGATCTGAACGGAATATTCCCCCCAGCGGGTATCTATGATGTACGGGGTGATATTGTCATCCACAAGCTGGGATGAGTAGGCGATGATGAAACTGTCCTTCGGCGGTATTTCCGCTTTCCGGCAGAGGTAATAAACTCCGTAATAATGAAATTCACTGTTCATAGCCTGATGATTTCCTGTCCTTCAAATATTTACATAGTGTTGACCGGGAATTACTGTTTCATGTATGGTTCCCTGTATGAAAATATACGGGATTCCCGACAAAGTAAAAGGGGTTATTTTCGATATTGATAACACTCTCTACCGGAACGAAGACTACGTCCGGGACCAGCGGGACCGGCTTCTTGAGCGGTTTGCCGAGGTTAAAGGGATGTCCCGGGAACAGGCGGAAAAAATCATCACCGGCTACATAGAAAACGGCCCCGGAGAAAAGCGGAAAACCTCCATGGGAAATGCTTTTCTCGCGTACGGAATCCCCATCACGGAAAGCGTCAAATGGCGGGAAGAACTCTGCAGACCGGACAAATTTCTCGCTCCCGATAACAAACTGAAGGCGGCCCTGAAGGTGCTTTCCGGGCATGTAATCCTCCTCGCCGTTACTAATAACCCCCGGCTTACCGGAGAAAGGACGCTGGAAACCCTGGGAATAAAAGAGCTGTTTTATCTGATTTCCGGCTTGGATGATACCGGTGTCTCGAAACCGGCGGAAGAGCCTTTTCGCGTGCCCCTGGAAAAAGCAGGACTCGAACCTGCCCATGTTCTCGCCGTGGGAGACAGATATGAGGTAGACTTAAAAGTCCCCCTCGCTCTGGGAATGGGAGCAATACTGGCGGAGTCTATGGAAGATATCTACAATATTCCTGCCGTTCTCCGTATATCCGGAGGAGACCGGTGAATCTAAAGTATCCCCAGGCGGAAGCCCTGGGAATGCGGTTCCATGCGCTTTTCTCGGCGGCCGATAATCCGTTTCCCGGACCGCTGCGGGTGGATATCATTATCAATCCTGCGTCAGGCGTCCTCTGTAAGAAAAAACAGTTTCTCCAATGCCTGGATACCTTTGATAATTTTCTTTCGGATAAAACCAGACGGAACAACCGGATAGAAGAGGTAAGGATCCATACCACCATGTTTCCCAGACATGCCTCTGAGATCAGCAAAGAAATATTGCGCCAGGCCGACTCCGAGGACGGAACGTACCATCTCATTCTCTCCATAGGGGGAGACGGGACCCACCAGGAGACGCTGGAGAATTTCCTCTTTATCGGAGAAAAGTATCTCCGGCGGTTCTGTTTCTTCCGGCTTCCCATGGGCACCGGGAACGACGGCGCCGACGCGGAGACCTTCTCGCAATCCCTAAAGATTCTCTACACCGGCCGGGTGGGGAAGAAAGCGGGGGCTGTCCGGATTAGGCCCCGGAATATGCATCCCTTCTACGCGTTCAATATTGCCTCGCTCGGGGTGGATGCGTATATCACCTTTCTTACGAACAAATTGAAAGGGGTCCTTCCCGGAGACGTGTATAAGATCATAGCCGACATAGCTACCCTTTTTTATGAACCGGTTTACAAGGCCGATGTGATGCGGGTGAGCCGCGGGAAGAACGGCGAAGGGGGATTGCTTGAGGGACGGTTTATGCTCTTCGCCGTCGGAGTTTCCGGACACCGATCCTACGGTGATCATAAATGGATTCTCCCGGGAGATGAGAATATCTGCGGGATTGAACGGACGTCGCTTAAAAACAAATTAAAAATCAAGAAACTGTTCTATGAAGGAAAACACGGACTCCGGGAAGAGGTGCATTTTTGGAAATCCGATTTTCTCACTATCGATTATCCGGTAAAAGTCCCGATGCAGATGGACGGCGAGGCTGTCTGGCTGGGTCCGGAAAACTTCCCGTTAACTATGGAAGTTATCCCTCCCTGCCTGAGTATTCTAGAACTGGACAATTAGAAAATATACCGGGTTTTTTGTTTGGTGAACCCCATAAATCCGGCGTCTCCGGCGGCTTTTCTATGCCTCTGCCACTTATCGCCGTAGTGCACCAGTAGGATCCGTTCTTTTATCTCCCGGTCTAATGTCGACAATTCTTCCAGAGAAGCATGGATACCTCCGGTAAAAAACTGTACATCGTGGAATATCACCTCAAAATTGAATATCCTGTCCAGCCGGGTGATCAGGTCCGGATCAAATTTCGTATCTCCTGTAAAAAAGACCCGGTCATCGATTACCAGCCCCGCGGAGTAATGACTGTCTTCCCAGCTTTCCGACTGTTCCGGAATGTGGGCTGTTCTGACAAGCTTTATGTTAATGGACCCGATGTTGATTTCCTCGGCTGCCCGGGGAAGATCGGGACGAGGAGCAGGCCGGATGGTGTTCCAAAAGTCGCTGAACGTTAAATCCCGGCAGTCATGCCGTTCGTTTAAGCCTGATCCGCCCTTCAAGCTCATCTCCCAGAGCATTTTTTCGTAATTTTCATTTATGATGATGTCGGCTTTCTTCCGGCCCACATACCGGTTCAGAAGCATTACCTCTTCCAAACCGCCGATATGGTCAGCGTGCGAGTGGGTTATCAGGAAGGTGCGGATATCCATGACGGACAATCCGAGTGAATGGAGAGACAGCGGAGCTTTTGTGCCGCAGTCTACCATTACATGGTTATCCCCTTTTATGATGAGCAGGTTATTCTGAAACAGGCTTTTCGCGAACGCGCTGCCCGTTCCTAAGAAAAACAGGTGCAGTTTGCCATCGGTTGATAGGCTGAATTTTTTTCGGCTCGGTTTTTTTACCTTCATAAAAAAGTAGCATACGTGCCTTGACACCGGAGGTCAAGGAAGGATTTTTTGTTTTATAACTTTAGGCAACAGAAAGATGCATGAATCTCAAGAAACGCTGTAAAATAATTGAATAAAATGAGAATTCCAGGCATTGCATAAGTAAAAAACGGGTTTTCTAAATCGCAGAATTGGAATAGCTCAAATCAAGGTCAAGTCCCGTTTCGGATACCGGTTTTTTCTTAATTTTAAATCGTGTATATTACTCAGGGGGGTATATATGGAAGATAAGAAAACAATACGGGTTACCGTCTGGAATGAGTTCAGGCATGAAAAAAAAGATCAGGCGGTTAAAGAGGTTTATCCGGACGGAATACACACCGCAATCGCCGACGGACTGAATACACAGGATGATATACAGGCAGGCACTGCTACCATGGACGAAGAGGAACATGGTTTAAGCGAGGAGAAGTTAGAACGGACCGATGTACTGCTTTGGTGGAGTCATATCGCTCATAATCAAGTGAGTGATCAGATTGTGGAGCGGGCAGCCGCGAGGGTGCTTGCGGGTATGGGACTGCTGGTGCTTCATTCTTCTCACTTTTCCAAGATATTCAAGCGTCTCCTTGGAACGACATGCTCCCTGAAATGGGCCGAGGACGGCGAAAAGGAACGGATTTGGAATCTCGCTCCGGATCATCCCATTACCCGGGGGATCGGTGAATATTTTATGATTCCCCGGGCGGAGATGTACGGTGAGCGGTTTGATATTCCCGAACCGGAGCGGCTTATTTTTGTTTCCTGGTTTCCCGGCGGAGAAGTTTTCAGAAGCGGCTGTACTTTTCAGCGGGGAAACGGTCGTATTTTTTATTTCCGGCCGGGCCACGAAACATATCCAATCTATTATCAGGAAGAGGTTATCCGGATTCTCACAAACGCGGTCCGGTGGGCAGCTCCCAGGATAATCAGTCCCCTTGGAAACGCGCCTCAAGTCAAAAACCGGCTTGAACCGATAAAGAAGGGAAAGCAGGAGTAGGGCGGTGATATTGACAATGTCGCTGAAAGCTGGAATAATGATCCCGAACAAACTTAGCCACGCCTAATTTTGTTCGGGAGGCGATATGATTAAAAACAGGGAAGCAATTGGAGAACATAATATTTTGGACAGCGAAAACAGTAATAAACTCACAGCACTAAAACCGGGGGAAAAGGCGAAAATCATCCGATTAGACGGAGGGTTCGGCATGAGAAAGCGGTTAACCGATCTTGGTGTTGTCCCGGGAAGAGAGGCAACCGTGCTGTCCTCCCTCAGGAATTCACCCCTTCTTGTTAAAATCGACGGCACCCGGATCATGATCGGGCGGGGAATGGCAGCCAAAATTGTGGTGGAGCGGTAGTATATGGAGCAGGCAGTCCGGAAGCCGGTTGTCGCTTTAGCCGGCAATCCAAACAGCGGCAAAACAACTCTCTTCAACGGTCTTACCGGCTCGAATCAACACATCGGTAATTGGCCGGGCGTAACGGTTGAGAAAAAAGAAGGGAAGATTTCTCTGGAAGGCAGAGATGCCGAAGTTATTGATCTCCCGGGTATCTATTCCCTATCCGCGTTTTCGGAGGATGAACGGATCGCGAGAGATTTCCTGCTTCAGTCTTCGCCGGACGTTGTCATCAATATTGTTGACGGAGTAAACCTGGAGCGGAATCTCTATCTTACCGCGCAGCTCCTGGAAATGGAGCTCCCGCTGATTGTTGTCGTAAATATGCTGGATCTGGCGGAAAAAGATCATTTGAAAATTGATTGCGACGCCCTGGCCCATCAGTTAAAGGTCCCGGTAATCGGAATAAGCGCCGTTTCCAAGAGCGATATTGGAAGGGTCCGGAAACTGATCATGGCGGAGCTTGAAAACCTGAAATCTGCTGCTATCAGAATCCCCTATCCAAACGAAATTGAAGAGTTTCTCTCGGCATGGGGTGACAAAATCGAATTTGAGCCTCCCATCCCGGATACCCGGTGGGCACTGTTAAAGCTGCTCGAGAAAGACCCGTGGATATCGGGGATCGTTAAATCCCGGGCCGGCGGGTTTTGGAGCGGGATTCAGGATCACATAGCGCGTATAGAGCGTCTTTTAAAGTCGGAGTCGGATATACTTCTTGCCGATTCCCGGTACGGTTTTGTTCACGGGATCAGCCGTTCTGTAGTACGGAAGACGAAAGATAAGGCCGACCTGACCGACCGGATAGATTCGGTGGTAATGAACCGGGCAGCGGGTATCCCCATATTTCTCGCAGTAATGTTTCTCGTTTTCTGGGTTACCATGTCCATCGGCGGCGCCTTTATAGACTTTTTCGACATCTTGTTTTCTACATTTTTTTCAGACGGCGTCGCGGCGCTCCTTGCCGGAGCTCCTCCCTGGGTCATTGCGGTCACCGCCGGAGGAATCGGAACCGGTATTGCCACGGTGGCATCCTTTATCCCTATACTATTCTTTCTGTTCTTTATGTTGGCCCTTCTGGAGGATTCCGGATACATGGCCCGGGCAGCCTTTGTCATGGACCGGTTTATGCGCCATCTCGGACTGCCCGGGAAATCTTTTGTCCCGATGCTTGTGGGTTTCGGCTGTACCGTTCCGGGAGTCATGGCAGCCCGGACGCTTGAATCGAAACGGGACCGGTACCTTACGGTTTTTCTGACTCCGTTCATGTCCTGCGGAGCAAAATTGCCGGTTTACGCCCTGTTTACCGCGGCTTTTTTCGGCGGATACGCGGGACTGGTAGTATTCGCCTTGTACATGATCGGTATTGTCTTCGCGATTTTAACCGGCATACTGATGAAAAAATTCGCCTTTAAGGGAGCGGTGTCCCATTTCATTATGGAACTGCCGCCGTATCATTCTCCCCGGTTCAAACACATCCTTCTCCATACCTGGATCCGGCTCAAAGCTTTCCTGAAACGTGCGGGCGTGTTTATCGTCGCCGCGGCAGCGCTTCTCAGTTTTCTCAATACATTCGGTATCGACGGATCGGTGGGTAATGAAGGAACGAGAAGATCGGTGTTAGCCCGTCTGGGGATCGCTCTCGCGCCGGTTTTTGAGCCCATGGGGGTGGAGGAAGATAACTGGCCTGCCGCGGTCTCTCTTTTTTCCGGTATCTTTGCCAAGGAAGCGGTGGTGGGTACCCTCAATTCACTCTACGGTCAAATGGAGAGCGGTGATGATTCCGGAGATGACGCCCAATTCCGGCCCGGCGAGGGTATAAAAGAAGCGGTTGTCTCTATATGGGACGGCCTTAAAGCGGCCTTTTTTGTTCCGGCCGAAGAAGCGGGGGATGAAGGAGGAGTATTCAGGATCCTCCGGAGACGGTTCAATTCATCCGCAGCATTCGCCTATCTGCTCTTCGTGCTCCTTTATCTTCCATGCGTTGCCGCCTTGGGAACCGTCCTCAAAGAAACAGGTCTCCCCTGGCTTATTCTGACCGTTGTGTACTTTACCGGTCTTGCATGGGCAGTCTCCGTGCTCTTCTATCAGATAGCCGCGGGCGGCAGTCTTCTTTTCGGTGCGGTTTCAGCGGGGATGATCGCCGCAGTGGCGGCGGCGGCTGTCTGGGGCTCGAGAAAAATACTCGGGAGGGATGAATGCTTCAGCGAATTATAGAATATCTCGGAAGCAATGATGCCGGAACAACAAAAGAGATTGCCCGGAAGCTTGATATTAGTCAGGAAACGCTTCTTGGGATGCTTGAAGAACTTGAACGACGCGGATATGTCAGGCGGAATATACCGGACTGTGATCAAAAATGTACCGGATGCCCCTATTCATGTCCCGATCCGGAAGAAATTGTGACTATTTGGACTTTAATTAAAAAATAAGTTGCTGTAGACTGCCGGATATGAAAGTAGGTGTTTACGGACTCGGAAGATTCGGCCGGTTATGGGCCGGAATCCTCAGCCGCCGGTTTGATGTAGTCGGATTCAATAGATCCCCGGTTGATGATGTTCTATCTTATCCCGTGGTAGACTTTGATGAATTCCTTAAATGTGAGGTCATCTTTCTCTGTGTGGCTATCTCCGGAATGGAAGAGGTGTGCCGGCGTATCGGTCCGCTCCTCGCTCCCGGAACGCTGGTGATGGATACATGCTCGGTGAAGGTTTATCCGGCGGAGCTGATGAGACGGTATATCTCTCCGGATTGTTCACTCATAGCAACCCATCCCATGTTCGGACCGGATTCGGTGGGAAACGGTCTGAATAATCTGCCCTTTATTATGTGTGATGTCCGGAGCGGTGAGGGAGAATTCAGTTTTTGGCAGGAAAGCTTACGGGCATTCGGCTTTTCCCTTCAGGTGATGACGCCGGAAGAGCATGACCGTGAGGCGGCTTTTACTCAGGGAATAACCCATTTCATCGGCAGAGTACTCAAAGATCTGGATCTTAAAGATTCTCCCATTGCCACACTGGGGTACCGGAAGCTGCTGGAAGTAATGGAGCAGACCTGTAATGATCCCTGGCAGCTCTTCATCGATCTTCAGCAGAAAAATCCGTATACAGGTGAAATGCGCCGGAAACTGAAAAAGTCCCTGGACCGCATCTTGGCCGGCCTTTAATGTTGACACGGAACATGGCAGCCAAGTACAATGTCTGAAATTACATACCTATGATTTAAGGGGCATTTCATGCCGGATATGAGACTGAAATCAATTGATGAATCCGATATAGATACCGTTCTGGCGGGAGATATAGAATTTGAAGGTGAATTATCCTTCGAAAAACCTTTGCTGATCAAGGGCAAGTTTAAAGGCAGTATAAACGCTTCCAGCGACCTGTATGTCAGCCGTGAAGCCGAAGTAAAAGCTAAAATAAATGCTTCGGTTGTATCGGTAAAGGGAAGGGTAAAAGGTGATATAACCGCCACCGAAAGGCTGGAACTTTTTGAGTCATCCGCCTTGAAGGGAAACATTAAGACGTCCGACCTTATAATGGAAAGCGGATGCATGTTCAACGGAACATGCGCCATGCCTGAACATGACGGAGATCAAAACTCCCGGGAGAAGGCTGGAAGATGAACCGATTTTTTATACTAGTACTTCTTGTTTTTCCTGTTTTGTTAATTACCGCACAAGAAGAAGGGAAAGATGCTCTGGCCCTGTACCGGAACGGACAGTATCAGAGGGCTATCGAGGTTTGTCTGGAGGAGCTGGAAGAAAACCCGGGGAATATGGATTCCTACGCGGTTCTCGGCTGGAGTCTTCTGGCCACCCGGCAGTATCAAAGGGCCGTTGAATACGGACTCAGGGCCTACGAAAGGTCTCCCGCGGATCACCGAATTGTCCACACGCTGGGGGAAGCCTATTTCCGGCTGAATCAGTATCTGAAATCGTTAAACTTCATGGAGCGCTACATCGTGCTTGCACCAGAAAACAGCTCGCTGATAGGCCCGACCTATTATGTAATGGGTGAGATATTTATCCAGTTAGGTGAGTTTAACCATGCCGATATCGCTTTAACCACGGCGGTCTATCACAATCAGGAGAAGCATGTGTGGTGGAGCCGTTTAGGATATGCCAGGGAGAACATCAAAGACTACAAGTTCGCTCTCGAAGCGTACCAGCAGGCCCTGACCCTGAATCCGTCTTTCCGGGAAGCCCTGGAGGGGCAGCAGCGGGTTATTGAGGAATCGGGACTTACCGGGGGCTGATGCCGGTTGAATGTTGTTTTTCACACTCTAGGGTGCAAACTAAATCAGTATGAAACAGACGGCATAGCAGCCGCCTTTGCCGCTGCCGGTCATACCGTGGTTCCGTTTACAAAGCTTGATTCCTCGGCGGCAGCCGATTTGGCGGTTATCAATACCTGTACCGTTACCTCAAAAAGCGAGCAGAAAGGGCGGAGGATCATCCGGAATGTCGTCAGGAGGCTTGCAGGAGCGCCGGTTATCATTACCGGCTGTTATGCCCAGGCCGACCCCCTTTCCCTTAGCCGGTTGGGTCCGAATATCACAGTAATAGGGAACGTGAAGAAAGATGTATTAACCCACCTTCCAAGCAATATTGGTGCTTTTGGAATAGAGGAAGCTCTTGCCCGGCTTCAAATATCCGGGGAGGAGCGCAGGCCTTTCAGTTTTTTCGATTCCCGCAGCACTCTCCGGACCCGACGGTTCTTAAAGATACAGGACGGCTGCGGGAACCGCTGCGCCTACTGCAAAGTGACTATTGTACGGGGAGATCCTGTCAGTCTTGATCCCGATGAAGTTTTCCGCCGTCTCCGGATCTTGGAAGAAGAAGGGGCCGCCGAGGCGGTCCTGACGGGCATTAACATCGCTTCCTACAGCGCCGGCGGTTTATCCCTTGCGCAGTTACTTCGGAAAAGCCTGGCAGAAACAAAAACAATCCGCTTCCGGTTATCCTCCTTGGAGCCCCATCATGTGACGGCAGAGCTTCTGGATGTGCTGCGGGACAGACGGATCTGTCCGCATTATCATCTATCCGTTCAATCCGGATCGGAACACGTGCTGAAACGGATGAACCGTCCGTATTCACCATCTTCAGTGCTTTCCATTATAGATGAGCTTAATCAGCAGGACGATCCGTTTATAGGCGCCGATATAATTACCGGTTTTCCCGGTGAAACGGAACAGCAGTTTCAGGAGACATTGTCATTATTAACCAAGCTGAAGCTGCCGGGAATTCATGTTTTTACTTTTTCTCCCCGCCCGGGTACCGCTGCGGCTTCATACTCCGGACAGATACCCCAGAGAACCGCGAAAGAACGCATGGTGATGATAGCCGGAATGGCTGAGAAGTGGAAACAGGAGTACACAAACCGGCAGACCGGAACGGAACGGGAAGCCCTGATTATCGGCAATAAAAACGGGGTAGCCCGGGGACTCACGGAAAATTATATGCCTGTGTTCATCCGGAACCCGGCAGAACAGGTTATATCCGGAAAAATAGTGCCTGTATCAATAATACGGATTGACCAGGCGAACCGGTTAATTGCAGAATATTCTAAAAAATGATTATGAATTTTGTAATTTGAAGAGACATGATCTATACTAAGAGGTGTTTAAAATGATGTAAAAACAATGTCTTAAGTACGGGAGGATGAACATGAGAATGAAAAAATATATATTTACCGGCGTTTTATTTATCTTTGTCTGCATGGGGGCTTTTGCTCAATACGACCCCTTTATGCCCCAAAATCCCATTGTCATGGGCCAGGGCGGATCATTTACCGCGAACGCGGCAGGATACAACGCGTTTTTCCATAATCCAGCAGGTTTTGCTAGGAAAGGCGACTTTACCCTGATCAGTCTTAATACTTGGGCATTTATGGATAAGCAGATCCTTGATCTCATTATCAAATTTGCCACCGAAGGCACACCGGGGATGACTGAACCTGCAATGCAGAATGTTTCGGCTAAAGCGACAACCGAGGAATCCTCCCTTTCCGGGAGCATCAATTGGGGTGACTACGGTATCGACCCCGAGACAGGGGCCCAGCTTGAGGAACAGCTCGGCGAGATCGAAACATGGGTCTCCGAGCAGACACCGGAAGAGCTTGAAGCACTTACCCAGGATATCATGGAAAATTCCGAAGTAATTGCCGATATCGATCTTGAAAACGCGGAGAGCGTTGAAGATATTATATCCCAGGTTGAAGTAGGTGACGTATTTACCCTTCTGGACGAAATCCAGGAAGCCGATCCTACTTTTCCCGTGGGCAGCCAGGAGCTTCAGGATACCATCAACGCGGCGCTTCCCGGAGGCGATTTAAAGGTCGGAGCTATGGCCGGACTTGGATGGGCCGGAAAAGGTATCGGTCTCGGCGCCTTCTTCAACACAGAACTTTCCCTGCGGGGTGATAACCTTCTTTTCGCCACCGGCAAGGCCTACAACACTATCTCGTTTGTGGGCGGCATCGGGCTCAATTTCGGAAAGCTCTCGGTAGGCGCAGCGGTACGTCCCACCATCCTGAGCTACACGGTTGTGGAGCCGTATCCGATTCTTCAGTCTTTTCTCTTCGGCGACGGCAATACCGAACTTTCGGTTGCTTCTATTTTCGCGAACCAGATCATCTACGGCACCGGTATAGCGATTGACGCCGGCGCGCTGTATGACATCGGCCCCTTCACAATTGGTTTATCGGTGAAAGATCTATTCGGCACATCATTTAATTACCGTCAGACCGATATCAATACATTTTTGGCGGCAGTGCAGCAGGGGGGACTTCCCGACGGCACCGCTCTCACGGAGGAGCAGGAGGCGAATTCCTGGAAAATCCCCATGAAAATCTCAGCGGGAGCGCAGTTTCATCCTGATTTGGGGTTTTTCCGCTACATATTCGATCCGCGGATTTCCCTCGACATCGTTGATGTCACCCGGGCCCTCCGGGCTCATAAGGCCGGGGAGTTCAATCCCCTGGAGATGATACACTTCGGCGCGGAAGTCAAACTATTGAGTCTCCTCAAGGTTCGGGCCGGTTATTACGGAGGTTATATCTCCGGGGGTGTGGGGCTGAAACTCCTGTTCATCGATGTAAATGCGGCTGTTGCCGGTGATTTCGATTCGGCAGGCAATTTCAGCAACATCGGCGGTTCCATAGAAGCCGCGATCCGGTTCTAAACCCGGAAAAGTACCAGGTTGAACGGCCTCCGCCCGGGCGGAGGCTGTTTTGGATTATGAGTTCGATATTTTTTGTCGATAGGAGTAGTATATGAAAGCAGTGATTATAAGAGTGTTACCGTTATTCTTGCTCGTTGTTCTGTCGGGCTGCGAACAGGTCTTCACGTTCAGTCCGCTTTCCGGACTCAAACGTGATCCGGCGAATTTATCGGATGATCAGAAACGGGAGTACGCGAAGGACGCTCTGGAATCGAGCGATGATGAAGCGGCGAAAGAGGCCTTTGAGCTGCTGAAAGATTCTGAAGACCCTGAAGATCAGAGTCTTGCTGTGGACCTGGCAATAGAAGCATCCGGAGTTACCGACGCGATCCTGACACTCCTGACGGAAACGGATTCTTCCGACCCTGATGCACTGCTTGAGACGGTTAACGCTTCTCTTGAAGACCTGGACCTTGATATTCTGAGTGAATCCGCCGATATCCTTACGGCTCTCGGAGACGCTGAAGGCGGGGAGCCAACAGTGGAACAATACGTGCTTACCGGGGCCGGTCTTGTACTTCTTGCCGCCCAGGACGCGGGAGGAGTGGAGAACCTGACCGGTGATTCGGCTCAGGAACAGCAGGCAGAGGAACTTTTAACCGATGCCCAGGAGCTATACGAAGCCGGCGGAGATACGGGCGGGTTGGAAAGCTTAGGCATCGATTTATCAGAGGGTATCGACGGATTATTTTAAGAAGAGGTTATTGATGATTAGTAAATGCCGGAAGGTTTTACCCGTTTTACTGCTGCTATTCGCGATTCAGTTTCCCGCGGAGGCCAATGAATCGGATTCCGTTATTTTGAGTCCCAGGAATTACGCCCTCGGAGGACTTCATGCGGCGGAAACCGTCGGACTCACCACGCTGTTCGCGAATCCGGCGGGTCTCTACAGTGCCGAGAGCGGCTTTACCTTCTCTAGCTTGGTGATCAAGGCGAAAGGCCCCGTTTTTTCCATAGCCTCCGTGGCTCTGGAAGCAGCGGGGGGGGACGCTGCCTCCATCCTGTCTTCTTCTTCGTTTAGGAATCTGCTCCAGGGCCTATACACCGGCATCCAGATTGACGGTCCGATTGCCTTCGGCTACATCGGTGACGGCCTAGGTTTTGCCCTGCTTAACACTACCGACACGGAAATAACCGGTTCGACTGTAACCGGAGTGGAAGCGGTGATCTCGGAACGGTTTGTCCTTTCCGGAGGATACGCATTTCATATCCCTGTCGCGGACTCACCGGAAACGGCATTTGACGTCGGATTTACCCTGAAATCATTTCTCAAAGGCAGTGTAACAATTTCCACCACTTTATTGGGGCTTCCCACCTTTATCAATAACATCAGTTTGGATACACTCCTGGCATCACCATTTGAATTTTCTGCGGGCATTGGTGTAGACGCAGGAATACTTTTTTCGTTAAACCATATCTTAAAGGCGGGGCTTGTTTGCCGGGATCTCTTTGTGCCCAGTGTGATCAAAGAATATACCGGTGTATCAGCATTTATTGAAAATGAAGAACCTGCATCCGCACCGACATATCCGTATCTCCCGCCCAATCTGGTATTCGGACTGCAGTACTCGCCTAACCTTGGAGTCCTGGACCGTTACATAAGCGATTTAAAATTGATGCTGGATTACCGGGATATCCTCGATTTTCTGACCCATCCGGCTACGACCCGCAATTTCCTGCTTAAATTCGGTTTCGGAGCGGAGGTAACTTTGCTTGATATATTAAAGCTCCGGGGCGGGTTTTCGGAAGGTCTGTTCGCGGCCGGATTCGGAATCGATTTGTCTTTTATCACCGTGAACGCGGCCATGTACGGAACCGAACGGTCCATGGAACCCGGATTGAAACCGGTATTCAACGTAGCTTTAGGATTTGATTTAACCTTTTAAGTACATCTAATTCCGTCTCTTGCCTTGACTCTTTTTTACGTGATTGGTATATTCCCTATCGATGTCGGGCCGCTAGCTCAGGTGGTAGAGCAACGCCCTTTTAAGGCGTGGGTCGAAGGTTCGAGCCCTTCGCGGCTCAAAAACTCAGAAAGTTTGATAAAACCCATTTACAAGCTTATGAGTTTTTGATATATGATTTATTACATCTTGTCTCCTTCGTCTAGTGGTTAGGACACCGGGTTTTCATCCCGGCAACAGGGGTTCGACTCCCCTAGGAGATGATACTGTCAAAAATGAATCTGTCCTCATATCCGCATTTTCAAACCCTGCCCGTTAATATATCGGGACATAGTATTCAGCTGTACCTGACCGATCCGTCAAAATTTACCGATAAATTTGATTTATATAATTCATTACTTAACCGGTCGGAGTTACAGAGATCCGCAAAATTTTTATTTGATAAAGACCGGATTCGTTACATCCTGTGCCGAGGAATGCTCCGGGAATTACTAGGCAGCCTTACCGAAACGCAGGCGCGAAAAATCACCTTTTCATTCGGGGAAAAAGGCAAGCCGTACATTCTGGAACCGGACAATACCTCAAAAATATTTTTTAATGTATCCCATTCCGATGATTTTTTTATCATTGCGGTTTCAATGGACGCCGAAGTCGGGGTGGACATTGAAAAAATCAGAAACGGAAGAAAAATGGAAGACATTATTCTACGATTCGGGGATGAAGAAGCAAAAATCCGCTATAGCACATTAAGGGGAGAAGAAAGGCTGGAATATTTTTACAAATGGTTTACCCGGAAAGAGGCTCAGGGGAAGGCGCTGGGAGTTGGATTGAAAATATTCAGCATGGATGAACCGGGACTACCCGAGACTAAATCCTTTAGATTTGCTGAATATTACGTTAGTGTCGCGGTATCCAATTGTTGATGCAGGATCTTACCCTTCTTCCTGATGCTGAAATTAATCCCGTGGAAATATCGGATAACAGCTTCCGCAGAATTACCGGAATTACCGGGGGCACGGATCGTCTATGTAGTTTGCTTCACGGAACCGGAATCGTAACCGTTTCCTTCCTGCCGTCCAGTGCCGGGTTCAGATAGGTATCGGAAATTAATTTTGCTTCAGGATCTAGGAAAATGGTGATTGTCCTCCCACCGTAGGTCTCTTGATCGATGGAGACAGTTATTTCATCCGTACTCCAGTCAAGGCCGATATCACAGTAGATGTCCGCCAAAGCCGAACCGGAGGCGATGATTTCTGAGCCGTCCAGGATCTGATACTCAATCTCGACTGCCTTTCCGGTGGTATAGGTCGCGTACGAAAAAATAGCTCTGAAAATAATTTCATTCAGAGATGTATCATATTTCGGGTTGTTATAAAAATCTACGATTCCCTTCTTGGTATTATTGACAGGCATTGTGCAGGCTAACAGCAGAGAAAAAGCCGCAAAGGCAGAAAAGAATTTAACCGATTTCATTATTTTCTCCTTATGGTCAGATAATGAATAATACAACGAAATACTTAAACTGTTTATTAGAAATTTGTTAAAAAAAAAAGCCTTCAGAAGACCGTTCCTGAAGGCTTTTTTTAATAATCAGAGCTGTTTAAAACCAGAACCGGAACCCGAATGCTCCCTGAATACCGAATTGCGGAATGGTGATAGCCCGGTTGCTTACTACTATCAGGGCCGGCGCAATTTCAAGGAAAAGCTCCAACGGCTTGATCGGAAATATCTGAAGCCCAATGGGAACCCTTCCTCCGAACTCGAAATAGTCGCCCACCGCGCCGTAGAGCCCCGGACCTACATACAAGCTCAGAATACCAACCAGCGGTGAATGATAGAGCCACCAGTCTGCTGTTATGCCCATGGCAAACCGGTTTTCACCCAAAACCAGACCCAATCCCCACATAATCGGTACTTCCTGAAGCTTAAAGGTGAGCATGGCACTCGACGGAAGACCGCCTAAGGGATCAATACTGAACGCTCCGCCTACTGCCCAGCTGAATCCGCTGGTTGCGGCAACCGCAAAAAGGACAATCACAAAAATTAGAATTTTCTTTTTCATTAAACACTCCTCAAATATATTATCGTATTTAAATATACTTCATTTTTTAAAAAATAAAACGGCAGATTATTAGATTTGAGCAATTTCCGGCCGGTACTATGTTATGCGAGAGTGATCACGGAAATTGCTGCTTGTAAAAGGACCATCCCTCGGATATCTTTAATATGAGCTGAATATATTTCTGGAGGACCCCCAAGTGAGCCGGCAGGAAAAAATAATTTTAAAGGCTTCCGATCTTGACGGATACCTTACCGAAGCAGATAAAGAAAACATCCAGGCCATGGATGCCCTTTATAACAAGGCAGCTGATTCGTTTAAAATTCTTTCAGCAACACAGAATGAGTTCCGTATCTCCGCGGAGAAGGAAAAGATCATCAACATCTACACCGAAATGGGTGATAAGATGCAGAAGATCTGTTCCGAAGAAGATGCCATAAGGGTATACTCGTTCCGAACCCCTCCTGAAAATCACGGCGAGGCCTCCAGGCTTATCGCGAAACTGCGCTCCATTGATACCAATCAGAGTGAGTTTGTCTATTACATTCAGCGGGCCTACGAACTTCTTTTTAATCTGGCCTTTACGGGACCGAATTATCAGAGGAAAAACCACTTGATCGTCAAAACTCCCGTCACAGAGCCGATACAGAACTTTGCTGTTCATAAAATACCGGATGTGGATGAGCATCTCGAAAACTGCGTCATGTGCGTGATGCTCCGGGGAGCTCTTCTTCCCTCCATGATCATGTCTAAAGAAATCGAAGAATATTCATCCGCGGGGTACACCACCCCTTTCGCGCTTTTCAGCATCAAGCGGGATGATACCAAACACGAACGGGACATGGAATATATACTCAATTTAAATAAATCATATTTTGACCTGCAGGCTTTACATCAGAAAGATCTGATATTCGCGGATCCCATGAACGCTACCGGCGGAAGCATGGTCACAATAATGAAATATATCCTGTCCCAGGGGATAAAACCGAAGTCTGTGAAGTTCTTCAATGTGATAGCGGCACTGAAAGGTTCCCTCAGGATCATCCGGGCATTGGAGGATGTTTCGGTATATACTCTTTGGATGGATCCGGTACTGAACGAAAAGGCTTACATCCTGCCCGGACTGGGGGACGCGGGAGACCGGCTGAACGGTGAGGATATACCGGATAACCCGCGGAACATCATTCAGCTGATCGCCGATTACGGAGCGACAATTTCCAGTCTGTACCGCTCCCAGGTCCGGAAGATAGAACAGACTGTTTTGAACATCAGGAGTTAAGTTTTTATGAAAAAAACTGCCGTATTATTTATTCCGATTTTAATACTTGCTGCCGCCTGCGTCTCTCAGATTTCACGGGAAGATTTGGCACTGGAATACTACTCGCTGGGTAACGCGTATTTTGATTTGGGAAAGTATGATAAATCAAGAGATTACTATCTCCGTGCCCTGGAGCTTGATGAATCGCTTTCCGGAGTGAACTACAACCTCGCCAGGATCTATATCGAAACCCAAAATTATACCGACGCCGTTGCCGTGCTGAACAATCTCCTTGTTCGTGACCCGGAAAACGGTATTGTATTAAAAACCCTTGCCTATGCCGAATTCAGGGCGGGCAACCCTGAGAAAGCTTTATCAATTTATAATAACTATCTCGGTACAGTGGAAAATGACTGTGAAGTGCTGTTTAATATCGCTCTGATTCACCGTGAAACTGATGATAAAGAAAAGGCTATTGAAGTGTTTAAACAGGTGAATGAACAGTGCCCGGACTTAAAAAAAACGGACCTGCATCTTGGAGTGCTTCTGCTTGAAGCAGGAGATATTCAGGAAGGGGTAGTCTACCTGGAAGAGTATGTAAAGCAGGATAAAGTTGAGCAGGGGACCCTGTTTCTGCTCGCGGAGGCATATGAAGATATCGAGTATTACAGCAAAGCTCTGGAGGTTTACCGGAAACTTTTACAGGAGGAACAAACGAGAGGAAAAGCCGCTTTTAGGACCGCGGTAATTTATTTGACAGCAGCTGAGGAACCGGAACCAGGACTAGAAAATCTGGAAACAGCAATTAACTCCGGGTTTAGAGACCTGGAGGCTATAAAGGAGCTGTTAGCTCGGGACGATTTAACTGCCCGGGAAGAAGTAGCCGCCTTGCTTGATGAGTATGATTTATACCGGCCTGACGGGGAAGAAGAGGCTGTTGAAGAAGAGAATGTTCCGGATGAGGAGTCCGAGGAAGAAACTCCCCTGGAAGACAGCAATTCCCGGTGATCACATTCGAATTAAAATTTATATATTATATGAAATTATGGCCTTTTCTTAATCACAAAAGGAGTTGACCGGGATTTGCTGTCCGGAAGAGGAATAACCGGCACCCTTATCTCAGGATGCCGGATTGAATTTATTTTCCGAGCTTCTGTTTCAATTGACTGAATACTTCGTCAGGAGAAGGAGAAGCGTCGATGTTCATTAGATTTCCTTTTTTGCTGTAATAGTCGATTAGGGGGGCCGACATTTTGTTGTATACTTCCAGCCTGTTTTTTATCGAGTCCACTTGGTCATCGGGCCGTATAACCAGCTTTTCACCGGTTTCGTCATCAATGCCCTCCTGGTTTGGAGGATTAAAGATTACGTGGTATGTTTTACCCGAAGAAGGAGCTACTCTCCTTCCGGATAATCTCTTTACTACTTCTTCGTCGGATAACTGGAAATTAACCGCATGATCAATACTGGCAAAATCATCAAGGGCTTCCGCCTGGGGAATTGTCCTCGGAAAACCGTCTAGAATATATCCGTTTTGGGTGTCCTTGTCTGTTAACCGTTCTTTTACCAACGCGATGGTAAGTTCATCCGGTACCAGATCTCCGCGGTCCAGAATGGACTTTACCTTTTTCCCGAGTTCAGTTTGATTTTTTACGGCATTTCTGAATATATCCCCGGTAGAAATGTGGGGGATGCCGAAGTCTTCGGCGAGTCTTGATGCCATCGTCCCTTTTCCGGCTCCGGGAGGTCCGAGAAATACTAAGTTCATATCTGCTCCTTATCTGTTTATTCTAGGCAGTTTATGCCACAAAATGAAGGTGGTCAAGAATACACGTTCTAATGCAGCAATTCCCGGTGATCACATTCGCATTAAAATTTATAAATTGTTTTATT
>CAYLLE010000059.1:0-20623 GCA_964384485.1 uncultured Spirochaetales bacterium
AATAAAACAATTTATAAATTTTAATGCGAATGTGATCACCGGGAATTGCTGGCTTGACAAAGGCCGGGTTATAAGGGAGTGTAAAAATATGAGCAGAAAATTAACTATTTTTGATACGACACTCCGGGACGGAACCCAGGGTGCAGAAATAAATTTTACCCTTTCGGATAAACTTCAGATTGCTCATGCGCTTGACGAGATGGCCGTGGACTATATCGAGGGGGGCTTTCCTCTTTCCAACGAGCGGGAAGCGAAATTCTTTGAAGCCGCCGCCTCGGACACCTTTTCCCACGCAAAAATCACCGCTTTCGGCTCAACCCGGAAACCCGGCGGTAAAGCTGATTCGGACAGTCATATCAACGCTCTGCTCGAAGCGGAAACTCCCGCTGTGACTGTGGTAGGTAAAGCCTGGACCCGGCATGTTGAAGTGGTGCTCAAAACAAACCTGGAAGAAAATCTCCGAATGATCCATGATTCGGTTTCCTATTTAGCAAACAGGGACAGGGAAGTCATCTTCGATTTGGAACATTTTTTTGACGGCTACAAGAATGATCCGGAATACGCAAAAAAAGTTCTGAAAGCCGGAAGTGACGCCGGAGCTGCATATCTTGTACTCTGCGATACCAACGGCGGAACCCTTCCATCCGAAGTCGCCAGAATAATGGCTGAATTAAAAGACGGCGGCTTCGGATTTTTGGGTGTACATTTTCACAATGATTCAGGAATGGCAACTGCAAATTCCATAATAGGAGTAGAAGCAGGGGCTGATCACGTCCAGGGAACCATTAACGGCTGGGGAGAACGGTGCGGTAACGCGAATCTATGCACGATCATCCCCAACCTATGCCTAAAAATGGGGTATAAACCCGGGATTGCCGCCCATCTTGATAAACTCACCAGCCTTTCACGGTTTGTAGCAGAAAAAGCAAACATCATTCCGGACAAACGGAGTCCATATGTCGGCGGCGCCGCTTTCAGTCATAAAGCAGGTCAGCATGCGGATGTTATCCTGAAGGATCCCCGTCTTATGGAGCACATCGACGGCGCGCAGGTAGGAAACGAACGGAAAATCCTCCTCTCCGAGCTAGCCGGGAAATCCACAGTCCTCAATAAAATAGGAAAATTCGGGACCTACGATAAAAATTCCGATGTGGTGAAAACTTTGGTAAAGGAACTGAAAAACAAGGAAAAGCAGGGATATGAATATGAGGCGGCAGAAGCGTCCTTTGAACTCCTGGTTATGAAAGCTCTTGGAAAATACACACCCCTGATCGAACTGAACAACTATCATCTTGAATCATACAAGACGTGGGAGACCCCCTCTAAAACAGTAGGAAGAATTTTTCTGAAATGGAAAGATAAGCAGATCATGGGGGCGGCAGTCGGGGTCGGACCGGTTGAAACTCTGGATACCGCCATGCGTGACGCCCTAGTTCCTCATTACGCATTTATCCGGAACATTGATTTAACCGATTACCGGGTCCGGGTGCTGAACGCAGAAAGCCAGGGAACGGCATCGAAGGTGCGCGTATTTATCAGCTTCACCGACCGGCATGAACGGACCTGGGATACTGTGGGAGTAAACGAAAACGTCATCGAAGCCTCCTGGGAGGCTCTGACCGACGGCTTGGAGTATTATTACAACACCTGGGTGATCGGCGGGTAACCTGTCCTGCCATAAAACTCATTACTCGGGGGTTGTATCCGCAGATTCAGGCAGATTTATTACCGATATTTCTCCTGTTGCTAAATACTTGATGCCTTCCACTGCAGCCCGGGCCGCGGAAGTAGTGGTAGTATACGGGATTTTCCTGTTTAAAGACTCGATCCTTATATAGTCATCATCTTTCTGTGTGTACCTACCCTTCGGTGTATTAATTACAAGATCGATCCGTTCATGTTTCATATGATCCAGCAGGTTCGGGTGACCTTCATGAACTTTCAGGATCACTTCAGCAAATACTCCGTTTTCATAGAGAAATTGGGCAGTACCCCTGGTTGCGGACACGGCAAATCCCAGCATCTCCAGTTCTTTCACGATCGGCAGAATCGTCTCCTTGTCGTAGTCATTCACCGAAACGAAAACCCTGCCCCGTGTGGGAAGCCTTGTACCCGCTGCAGCCTGGGCTTTCGCGAATGCTTCACCGAATGATGATCCAATGCCGATAACTTCACCGGTGGAACGCATTTCCGGTCCCAGAACGGGGTCTACATCACGGAAGCGGTCAAACGAAAACATCGCTTCTTTTACCGCCCAGCCGGTGATGCAGTATCCTTCCCCCACTCCGTCTATCCCGGTATCATTATCATTTATTAGTCCCTGGGATGCCAGATCATCCCCTTCCCATATTCTAACTGCCGAATCCACCAGGTTCACTCCTGATGCTTTTGAGATAAACGGTATGGTCCGGGATGCCCGCGGATTCACCTCGAGGATAAACAATGTGCTGTCCTTGACGGCAAACTGAATATTGATGAATCCTGAAACACCGATTTCCCGGGCGATCTTCGCGGTCGCTTTCCGCATCTCTTCTGCCATCCGGGGCTGATTAATATACGCCGGAAACACACATGCGGAGTCACCGGAGTGAACTCCCGCGGCTTCTATATGCTGCATTATCCCCGCGATATAGACATTCCTGCCGTCAGACAGGGCGTCTACGTCATATTCATATGCGTCTTCCAAGAATTGGTCTACCAGTACCGGTTTCTGAGGAGAAATGGTTATCCCATGACCGAGAAAAGTTTTGAGTTCCTCCGGATTATAAGCGATCATCATGCTCCGGCCTCCGAGTACGAAGGACGGACGCAGCAGGACGGGGTACCCGATAGCCCTTGCCGCGTTTTCAACTTCAGAAACCGTTCCTGCCATCCGGTTATCCGGCTGTTTTAATCCAAGCTTTTTAAGCAGTCCGGAAAAAAGGCCCCGGTCTTCGGTGTCCTGAATACTCTTTACCGGTGTACCGATGATATTGGCTCCCCACTTCTCCAGTTCCTCTGCCATGTTTAATGGAGTCTGACCGCCAAGCTGTACAATAACATCCTTTACCTTCTCTTTTTCCATCACCGAAACAACATCTTCGCCGGTAAGCGGTTCAATGTAGAGCCGGTCGGCTACATTGAAGTCGGTCGACACAGTCTCCGGATTGGAATTGATCAGGATGGTTTTGATGCCGAGTTTCCGGTACGCCATGGAGGAGAGGGTACAGCAGGTATCAAATTCGAGCCCCTGCCCTATCCGGTTCGGACCGCTTGCGAGAATTACCACGGCTTTGCCTTCGACGGGGGCTCCTTCGTCCATCTCTCCGTAGGAGGAGTAGAAATACGGGGTCTCCGCCTGGAACTCTCCCGCACAGGTATCCACAAAATGATAAACCGCGTTAAGCCCGTCCTTTTCCCGGAGACCGCGGATGTCTTTTTCTTCCGTTCCGCACAGGGATGCGATGTAACCGTCGGTTAAGCCCATCCGCTTTGCGTCCCGCAGATTCCGAGAGTTTATTCCTTCAGATACAAGGTCATGTTCCAGATCCGCCTGCCGTTTTAGGTAGTGAAGAAACCACTTATCGTATCCGGATATCAGGTTTATTTCATCGATTGCGTCCGCACCGTGCCGTTTTATTTTCGTGAACGCGGCAAAAATTCTCCTGGGATGCAGTTTCGCGAGCATGGCGTCGATTTCTGAATCCGGGGCCGAAAGTTCAGTGATTCCCGGAAAGCCGATCTCCACCGCCCTGATGGCCTTATTCAGCGCCTCGGTAAAGGTTCGGCCGATTGCCAGTGATTCGCCGACAGATTTCATCTGTGTTCCGAGCTGGGTATATCCGGTGGGAAACTTTTCGAATTCAAATCTGGGAACTTTAACCGCCACATAATCTAGGGCCGGTTCAAAGCAGGACACGGTTTTTCCGGTAATATCATTAATAATCTCATCCAGTGTGAACCCTACGGCCAAACGGGCTGAACACCGGGCAATGGGAAATCCGGTTGCTTTGCTTGCCAGTGCCGAAGACCGTGAAACACGCGGATTCATTTCGATGACCAGCATTCGTCCATCGGCGGGATTGATTGCAAACTGTACATTCGATCCGCCGCAGTCGACTCCGATAGCCCGGAGTATTTCGATACCCGCTGTACGCATCCGCTGATATTCGGTATCGGAAAGGGTCTGAACGGGAGCAACCGTTATACTGTCTCCGGTGTGCACACCCATCGGATCTATATTCTCTATGGAGCAGACGATCACAGCGTTATCGGCGCGGTCACGCATGACTTCCAGCTCGAATTCTTTCCAGCCGATAAGTGATTCTTCAACAAGGGCCTGATGGACCGGGCTTTCCGAAAGCGCCCTATTTACCATATACACAAACTCATCCATTGTTTCAGCTATGCTGCCGCCCCGGCCTCCCAGGGTAAAACTGGGTCTGATGATAATGGGGAGTCCGGACTTGTCCGCGAAGGCTTTTGCTTCGGATATATTGCGTATAAGAGCGGACTTCGGGCTTTCCAGACCAATTCCCGCGACAACCTCTTTAAATCTTCCCCGGTCTTCCGCTTTGTCTATTGAATCGATATTCGCTCCGATAACCTCGACTCCGTAGTGGTCAAGCACACCTTCTTTAGCGAGTTCTATAGCCAGATTGAGACCAGTCTGCCCGCCCATGGTCGGGATTATCGCATCAGGACGTTCTTTCTTGATGATTGCTTCAAGATAAGGCACTTCCAAGGGTTCTACATAGATGGCGTCGGCAAGTCCCGGAGTGGTCATAACGGTAGCGGGATTCGGATTAACCAAGATCACCCGGTACCCCTCTTCCTTCAACGCCCGAACTGCCTGATTTCCCGAATAATCAAATTCGCATGCCTGTCCTATAATAATAGGGCCTGATCCAATTATCAAAATGCTCTTGAGGTCGGTTCTTGCGGGCATAAAGCCTCCTATGTTTTATCCGTAGTAATTTCCGTCAGTTCCAGAAATGAATCAAATATCCAGCTTGAATCTTTCGGACCCGGTGCTGCTTCAGGATGAAATTGCGTACACCGGATTTTAAGGGTTTTATTATCAATCCCTTCCACAGTTTTATCATTGGCGTTTCTAAACCATATTTGAGTACCTTCCGGAAGGTTATCGTCCGTAACAGAAAACCCGTGGTTTTGGGAGGTAACAAAGACCTTTTTTGTATATTCGTCACGAACCGGATGATTGGCGCCATGATGACCGAATTTCATTTTAAATGCTCCGCACCCCATGGCCAGTCCGATAATCTGATGTCCGAGACAGATCCCCGCCAGAGGCACCTTGCCGATAAGACTTTTTACTGTTTTGACCTGGGGCTGCAGTTCCCGGGGGTCACCGGGACCGTTAGAAATCATGACAAGATCTGGTTTTTCCGCGGTGAGATCATCAGGAGAGGCTGTACTGGGATAGACCATGACCCGGCAGTTCCGCTGGAGCAGTTCCCTGAGAATGTTAGCCTTTAGGCCGCAGTCCAGGAGAGCTACTGCGGGGGAACCTTGGGGGTTGAACACCTCAGGCTGGGGCGATCCAACATCGCCGATTAAGTTCCGTCCCTCCATATCGGGGAAGCCGCCGATGTAGGCTGCCGCTTTCCGGATATCCGATTCATCGGTGATTCCGGTAACGATGAGTCCGTTGGGACTTCCGCCCTCCCGTATTTTCAAAGTCAATGCCCGGGTATCAATACCGGTTATTCCGGGGGTTCCGTTCTTCTCGAGGAAACTGTGGAGTGTTTCTCTGCCCGGCTGAACGGGACCTTCGTAGTATTCACGCACCACAAAACCGGCGGCTTTTATTCCGGGCCGTTTCTTGTCGCCCTCCGGACCGATTTCACTCCATTCATTTCGGTCACCGTAGTTCCCGATATGCGGGTACGTCATCACCACAATTTGACCGGTGTAGGAAGGATCTGTTAATATTTCATGATATCCCGACATAGCTGTATTAAATACCACTTCACCGGCGGACTTTTCGAGCACTTCTCCGTCCGTCAGCTTATCGATATGTATACCGGGAGCTCCGAAACCGGTTCCCTGGAACACAGTACCGTCTGAGAGAATAAAATAAGATATATCCTGCATTGTTTTTCCTTTAAAAAAAGCCGGCATGGGGCCGGCTATTCACAGGGTTCGTTTCCCCGAAAACTTTTCCTTCATTTTTGAATAGTCCCTAGGGGAATCGAACCCCTATTTGAAGAATGAGAATCTCCTGTCCTAACCGTTAGACGAAGGGACCGCTTCCTTCCCGGGGAGGATTTGAACCCCCACAAGCAGATCCAGAATCTGCGGTGCTACCATTACACAACCGGGAAATCTCGGCGAAACGATACTAAATAGCATAGGAAAAGTCAAGTACCGAACGTAAGTTGTGTTAAGGCCTGCTATTCACCGATGCGCAGAAACAGCTCAACCCACTGCAGGGTTGCCGGATTTTCAGCGGTAACACTGACCGTATTAAAACCGTGATGGATGTGATCCGGAGGCACCTGGTAGAACTGCGTGTTCTGGGGAACCGGACCGGTAAGCTGAACAGAACCTGTCTTCCGGGTCATCCTGCCGTTTATCCTGACCTCAAGGGGATCGGAAATGTGTTCAGCAGTCCCAATCATTATGTACCAACCCGAATTGTTCTCAACTCTGCCAAGATGAATCCGGAAGTCCGCGAACCGCCCCTTCTCTACCTCAGCCGGAAGGAGGTATGCCGCGGGTGTTCCGGGTATCCATACATCGGTAAAAGTGACCGGATAACGCCGGTTTTTACCGCTTATCGTTTCTATACTCCCGGCTTCACGCAGCATATCGGTATATTCATCATAACTGTCCATGGCAGTTTCCGAGTCCATGTAATTGAACAGATACACCGTGTCCGCCCCGCGGGATAGAAACGAAGCGGCCGCTCCCCTCACCGTCTCGATATTGTTCTTGAGCACCGGCTCATACGACGGGTACGGCCTCAGAAGGATCTCAAGACCGGCGGCAATGGAAACTGAAGTGCCGTCCAGAAGATATCGCCAGATTTCCAGCGGCATATCTGTTTCTATGCTCCACCAGAACGGAGTGATGACCAGGGAATCGACCAACCCGTCTTTCGCCCACCGGGGTGCGTCCAACCCGAGACCGAGAGCCGTCTCCGGGGATGACGGAACCCGGGCGGATAATTTTATTGTGTGACCCCGCCGGTCCTCCACGCTTTTAAGCCGTTCCCGAACAGCCCGTGTAAACCTGTTCAGCTGTTCTTTGCCCGACTCTTCGTATCCGGGAGCAAAATGATATCCGAAACGCATCCAGTCCAGTTCAAGGCCGTCGAAATCGTACCTGTCAATGATTTCCTCAATCAAGTTCATGTGATACTCCCGCACTTCTTCATGGCGGTAATCGAAGGCCCGGTCGGTCCAGTCGGTAAACCGGTAGTCCACCCGCCGGTATTCAGGATGTTCCTTCCAGAATGAAGAATGCATAAATGCTTCCTCGATATTAACATCATGAACATCATTCATCCGGACAGATATCCAGGGTGAAATTCCGTTCTCCCGGCAGCGGCTTATCCAGATTTCGTACGGATCTATTCCCCTGTCCGCCAGATCCCAAGCCGCGTGTACCCAGTGCCGAGAGCGGCGACGCCTTTCGGGGGGGAGTGAACTGAAGAACGGCTGATCGTCCGGTCCTTCCGGATCGTATCCCTCCCATATAGGGGTACCGGCTTTGGAATCGTATGACGTCCGCATGGCGTTCGCGCATAGCCGCAATTCCCGGACCTGGGTGCCGGCGTACTGATCCACCCAGGAAGCAAGGTCGTCTTCAGTGATCTGCTTTCCGCCCCTTGTGGAAAAGAAATGACTGTTGTCTTCGTTTAGAATAATGCCGGACATTCGATCATTCTCCATGATATTCGATCAGGGTGTTTACAGGCACATCTTTAAGCGTTTTTTGATAATTCAGGAAAGGGAGACCGATAACGGCGAATACGCCTGCAACAGAAGACCCGGCAGATTCGATAATGTCAATTGTCGCCTTGAGAGTTCCGCCGGTCGCGATGAGATCATCAACAACAAGTATTCTCCTCTTTTGGTCCAGATCATCCTTTTTTATTTCAATGGCATCTTCTCCGTATTCCAGCATATAACTCTGCTTATATGTTTCGCCGGGCAGTTTTCCATTTTTTCTCACAAGAATTATAGGAAGACCCAATTTATGGGCGAAGGGAGCAGCAAAGAGGAATCCCCGGGAATCAATCGCCGCGACTGCTTCGATGTTCTTATCACTATATAATCCCAACATCCGGTCGATACAGTATGCGAATGCTTCCGGGTTGCTTACGATTCCGGTGATATCATAGAACAAGATTCCCGGTTTTGGGAAATCCGCTACCTTTCTAATGGTCGCGTCCAAATTGAAACTCATTAATACACCTCCTGAGTATGAGATAGTATAAAAATTGTGGATCACTTTGTCCATTATACGGAAAAAGGGTTCTAAAATGGGAGATGATGAATTACAATTAATTCAAGAAACTTATGAAGACTATAATACCGATTGCCAGCGGAAAAGGAGGAGTTGGTAAGACCATCCTCAGCGCCAATTTAGGTGTTTCCCTTGCAAAAGCGGGAAAAACCGTTGTTCTCATTGATCTGGATTTAGGAGGAAGCAACCTTCATACCTGTCTGGGGGTCAAAAACAGGCACCCCGGCGTAGGAAATTACATCTTCCAGCGGGACAGTATTTTTGAATCCCTGATTTTACCCATGGAACAGCCGAGAATGTTTTTTATACCAGGTGATTCGCTCCTGCCGGGAACCGCCAATCTCCCCTATTTCAGGAAACTCAAGATCCTCAAAAGCATAAACGAGCTGGTTGCCGATTTTGTGATACTTGATCTCGGTTCCGGAACAACGTACAACACGGTCGATTTCGCTCTGTCCAGCGCCTCGCCTCTTGTCGTTATAACGCCGGAAACAACATCAATCCTGAACGCATACTCCTTTATAAAAACAACCCTTTACCGGCTGCTCTACCGGAGTTTTCCACCCTCGAGCAGAGAACGTGAGATAGTACAGGATTTTCTTACCGGGAAAATTGAGGGGACAGACACATCCCTTACGAAAATAATTGAAGAGCTTGGAGAACACAAAAGCGAATCGGGCCGAAGAGCACAAGAGCAGCTGACCGGATTTGCTCCGAGGATTGTCTTAAACTCAGGAAGGGAAACAAAAGACATTGAGATCGGCGCCCGGCTTCGGCACATTGTCCGGAAAAACCTCGGGATAGAAGTGGAATACATCGGATATTTGAAAAATGATCCGCAGGTTCCTCAATCCCTTACGCGGAGAAAACCCGTTGTCATGCTGAACCCGGGAGCACCCTACAGCGTTTCCGTAAAAAATCTAGCGGCCAGGATCATTTCCTCTCCCTCTCCGGCACTCCCGGTTCTTTACGAAGATAACGAAGACCTTATTTCTCTGGCTGAGGAAATAATCTGATTCAGGCTACGGATACGCATGCCGCAGACCGGTGACCCGGGAGTAAGCTTTCAAGTCTAAAGAATCCGAATCGCCCCGTTTAAAATAATGGTAACCGATGCCGGCTATCATAGCAGCATTATCCGTACAGAACTTCATCGGGGGGAAAATAGTATTCAGTTCCCTGACCCCCAATGAATCAGGATTTTTGACCGCCTCGCGGAGATAGGAATTCGCCGCAACTCCTCCCCCGAATAGGACAGTGGTAATCCCGGTGTCCTTTACCGCGCGGATCAGGCGCTTCAGAATCATATCGATAGCCGCTTTCTGAAAAGACGCGGCAATATTTTCGTGATTTGATTCCTTGCCTTCATTCCGGAATTGATCAAGCTGATTGATCACGGCGGTTTTTAAGCCTGAATACGAAAGATCATAGTCATGATGTCCTTTATGGAGTGACGGATCGGGAAATGAAAAGGCGGATGCATCCCCCTGTTTGGAAAGCCGGTCTATGACCACACCGCCAGGGTACCCCAGACCGTAATACTTCGCCACCTTATCGAAGGCTTCTCCGCAGGCATCATCCACGGTCGTACCCAGAACCTGAAAATCGTCAAATCCTTTTACGATTCCTATTATGGTGTGTCCGCCGGAAATGAGAACACCTAAATGGGGATACGGAATATTCTCTATAAGATGGGGAGCGTACAGATGAGCTTTTATATGGTCGATACCGAGAAAGGGAATTCCCGAGGCCATGGATAATGCTTTTGAAAAAGCCAGCCCCACAATAAGCGAACCCAGAAGCCCCGGTCTGTTCGTAACCGCAATTCCGTCGATATCGTTAAGGCTTAGAACGGATTCAGCCATTGCCCGCTTAAAAACATCCAGAATCCATTCGGTATGTTTCCGTGAGGCAATTTCCGGCACCACCCCTTCAAAGGGTTTATGGTATTCAATTTGCGTGGCAATAATGTGCGAGAGAATATTCTTACCGTCCTGCACCACCGCGGCGGAACATTCATCACATGAAGATTCTATTCCCAGTATATTCACTTGCTACTCCTTAATTTTAAGCATTTCCGAGATAGGGATCAGTCTGTTCCGGTATTTTTTCTTTGAAAATACTTTTTCAAGCACCCCGGGTAAATCATCACTCCAGACATGTCCGATAAAAACGGCACTCCCCTCTTTCTCTGCCAGGGCAAGACCTTCACGGACCGCCTTTTCCATGGCAGATGCGTCCTTATTATTATCTATAAAGACGGACCGTTCAATATAGGGGATTTCATAAATACCGGCAAACTCTGATGCGACGGTTTTCGGTGTGGTCCGGGAATCGAGAAAAAAAACGTCCGCTCCTTTTAATGAACTGAAGAACAGATTCATCGTGTTCCTGTCCGCCGTTGCCGCAGAACCCATATGATTATTGATGCCGATTATAAATGGAATACTATCCAGGTGCAGACGCACGGTTTCACGAACTTCTTCTCCTGTCATGGCGGTATTCAGACTGCCCGGCCCGGCATCATTCCCGTTTTCGGCTTCCATGGGAAAATGCAGCATCACCTCTTTACCGCTTTCGAAAACCGCCGCGGCTGCTTGCCGGCTGTAGGGAAGACCCGGCAGGACCGAGACGGCAAGAGGCAGGTCTAATTCTAAAAAGGGAATAAGCTGATGCATGTTGTATCCTGCGTCGTCCAGGACGATGGAAACCCGGAATTTCTCATCTGCTTCAGGTATTACCGTTTCGGTACCGGGGAGCGCGGATATTCGATCAGTGTTATCCTTTCTTTCATATCCGGGTTGTTTTGTTTCGTCCGGCTCGTTTTCCGGGACTTCCCCTTGAGGCGTCTCCGCCGGATCATCGAAGTCTTCCTGACTGTCTGAAACCGCGGGCGCAGATGAACCCTCCGGCTTTCCCTGCTTCGGCAAAAAAAGGATTATCATGGTAAGAGATACGGTTATTATTAATAAGATTATATTTACCCCGCGGATCTTAGCCCGCGGGGAAAGGTTTCTGCTTTTCGCCTTTCCCCGATTTTCTTTCATCTATACGAAGGATATCATATACCGTTGTTTTATTCAGCTGTAAATATATTCCTTTATTTCACCGGCATGCTTTTTCAGTTTTCTGAGGGCTCTCATTTCTATCTGCCGTACTGTTTCCGGGGATATTCCCATTTCATCGCTTATCCGTTTTAACGTGTATTTCTTTCCGCCTTCTAAAGCATACCGGTAGGAAAGTATTTTCCTTTCCCGGTCCATCAGATGATGAAGAAAATGGATCGTTTCTTCCTGCATTGATTTCTGCATGAACTCATTATCCGGTGAATAGGAAAAATCCTCAAAGATATCATGAAGCGTACCGGCATCGTCATTGATTTCCGTATCCAGCGAAACCGGATTGAAAGAGACATTCATGATTTCAAGCACATCTTCCTTATCCATACCGATATAGTCGGCGATTTCTTCTACCGAGGGTTTTCTCATTTCCTGCTGGCTCAGCGCGGAAAATGCCTTCTGTATCTTGCGCAGAGTTTCTTCCTTCCGGTGAGGCAGCCGTATGGAACGGCGTTTATTGGATAGGGCCCTGGAGATTGACTGCTTGATCCACCATGAAGCATAGGTGCTAAACCGGACATTCTTCTTATAATCGTATTTACCCGCTGCTTTCAAAAGACCTATGTTTCCTTCCTGAATGAGATCGAGAAACGCGACATCTTCATTCATATAGGCTTTCGCGATTTTTACCACCAAACGGAGATTGGCTTCAACGAGTTTTTCCTTGGCAGCGGTATCTCCATTTAGGATCCGCCTGGACAGCTCTCTCTCCTGTTCAAAATTTAATAAGGGCGACTTTTTTATCTGGGAGAAATACATTTTCAATGCATCATCATGTTTTCTCTTGTTTTTATTTTTTTCCATAATGAACCTCCCGGTCACGGCTTATTTAGCAATATCCGTACCAAACATAAGATATTCCAAGAATAATTTTTAATTGATTATAATATAATAATTTAAATAGTTCTACAAATTACCGCGGGTATGTGTGGGAAGGAAATGTATAAAATTTTATACAGATGAAAGTTTTTCGTTACAATAAATGGTATTACTCATAGGCCTTTGCTATCATTTCGGCGACCCCGAGTTTGGCAGTATTAGAGATTGATTTCGCGTACTGATGGTACATCAAATCTTCGAAATAATTGTTGTTCATGGTACTGCCGAAGAGATCTGTCTTTTTTACTGTTTTCCGCATTGCGTCGAGCATCTGTTTCACGAGGAGGGCTTCGAATTCACCTGCCGCTTCCTTTATTGAAGCGGCACCATTCACCTTCCTTTCACCGGTGCTTACAGCTGAGGACATGGTACTGTTTAAGAGAGAAAGACTGGTAATATCCATTGTTCACTCCTACCGTTTCAGGTTATTCGCGATACCGAGCATCGTATCGGAGGTCTGGATAGCCTTTGAATTAAGCTCATAGGCCCGCTGTGCAACGATCATGTTCACCATTTCTTTAACTACCGCGACATTGGACATCTCGAGAAACTTATGCAAGGTTCTTCCCATTCCGTCTGTACTGGGAGTACCCCCAATAGGATCACCGGAAGCCGGTGTAGTTTTAAAGATATTTTCACCGATGGCCCTGAGTCCCGCGGGATTGACGAAGCGGTACAGCTCTATTTGTCCAACCTGGATCGGCTCATCGTTTCCCGGCATTTTTACGGTAACCCTGCCGTCCTGAGCAACGGAAACTGTGTCCCGGAGAAATCCCTGGGGGAGGATAACATCAGGCATTAGCCGGTATCCGTCCGAAGTAACAAATTGTCCGTTCGCATCAATGTTGAATGAACCGTCCCTGGTGTATCCGTAACTGCCGTCGTACAGAAGCACCCGGAAAAAGCCTTCTCCTTCAATCGCAATATCCGAAACGTTATCGGTAGCTTTGATGGATCCCTGGGTATGTATTTTCTGGGTAGAACCGACTTTGACACCGTGTCCCATCTGTACACCCACCGGTTCAAGCGTTACCTCCGTTGCCGGAGTCCCCGCTTTCCTCAGATTCTGATACAGAAGGTCCTCGAATTCTGGACGGTTCTTCTTGTATCCGTATGTGTTCACGTTGGAAAGGTTATTCGCGATTGTATCAATATTGTACTGTTGACCGATCATGCCGGTCGCGGCTGTCCATAACGATCTCATCATAGTCTGCTATTCTCCTACACCTTCAGTGTCTCATTTATCAGCCTTCCGGCCAGCATGTCCTGAGTCTGGATCATCTTCTGATTCGCCTCATAATTCCGGTTCACCTCGATCATACGGACCATTTCAATCACCGGATTTACATTCGAACCTTCCAGAAATCCCTGATGCACCTTCGGACGGTTGTTTCCTTCAGCAACAAAGGCATCGCCCGAAAATTCGGTTATATTCCAGAGAGAATCACCCTGTTTTTCCAACTCCCGGGTCCGTTTAAAATCAACAATTTTTAGCCGGTCCAGCAAAACCGAATCTTCCCAGTCATTTTCCATAGATGATACCAGCCGTTCAGGGTCATCAGCGTATTCCGGATTGATAAATATCTTGCCGTCCTGGTCGATCATGAAGTTATTTTCTTTTAGTCTAATGAGTCCGTTTTCTCCGAGTACCTGATATCCCTGTTTTGTCACCAGTATTCCGTTCGGGTCCAGAGTAAACCCGCCGTTCCGGGTGTACCGTTCTCCGTGGGGGGTCATAACGGAAAAAAAACCTTCACCTTCTAATGCTAAATCAAAATCATTCTCGGTGACCTTCATGGATCCCTGAGTGAATTGGGTATAAACCTCATTTGTCTCAACGCCGGTACCAAGTTTCCCGACCACCGGCGCAAAGTCCACCGACCCGAAAGGAAAACGCTGAACGCCGTTGTCGTTCATCCTTCTGAGCAGCATTTCGGGAAATGCTTTATTAAGCGTCAGATCTTTTTTATATCCCGTTGTATCAACATTAGCTATGTTGTTTGATATTACGTTTAGTTTATCCATTTGAGCAAGCATTCCGCTCGCTCCAGTATAAATGCCCCTCAGCATCGATTCCTCCCATCTAAAATAACTGTTCGTTTCAATTATCGGTATGGGACCGCGTACAGTTAAGCGTAACAGCATGGCAGGAAGGCGTTGAAATATTAATCGGTTTCGGTGTATTCTGTGACCCCAGGCCAGGATAGCTCAGTTGGCAGAGCGGCTCACTCGTAATGAGCAGGTCCGGGGTTCGAATCCCCGTCCTGGCTGATAACGGATAAACACTCCTGGAAGAAGAAATGATAGATCAGAAGAAAATTGAACCCCAGCTTGCAATGGTTCGGCATCTAGAGGATCTTGAAGAAGTCAAACTTCCTCCCGGCTACGATCTCAAACACTACCGTCCCGGAGACGCCGGGGCCTGGGAAGCAATCATCAGCGAAGCCTTTGGACGTGAAATAAAGTTTGAAAATACTATGCGTTACGATTATCCCTACCGGCCTGAACGGATTCAGTTCATAACCTGGAACGGGATACCCGTCGCTACGGCTTCAGCGTGGTACCGGCCCAAATGGGGCAGAAATACGGGATACCTGCACATGGTAGGCGTCCGGTCCGAGCATGCCGGTCACCGGCTCGGTTATCTGGTAAGCCTGGCCGCCCTGAAACTGATGGTTCAGGAAAAACGGGACCGTGCTGTGCTTAACACCGACGACTTCCGTATACCAGCCTTAAAAACCTACCTTCGCTTAGGATTTAAACCGTTACTCTACCATGAGAACCAGCGGGAACGGTGGGAACATATATTTGAAGAAACCGGATATCACCATTTATGCGAAAAATACTCTTTTATTCTAAACGGACCGCTCTATATCCCGGTAGAAGAAAAAGCGGATTCCGACTCACCCGAAAATTATTCGCCTGCCAGGCGGTGGTATCCGGACCGGCCGCATAAACTGGGAACCGGCAACATAGACAGTTTAGGGGACGAATCATTATACAAGCCTTCCAAACTGGGCTCCGCTTCAGTATCACCCGCCGAAATTACCGCGGGATCAAAAGATTGTCTCCGGTTAAGCTATACCTCGGGACCGGACGGTTTAGCCCGGGGTACAAAAATCATTTTTTACATCGGCGGACAGAACGCTCTAACCGTTCAAGCCAGGAAAAAAAATAATACTTCCGGAGATGATTGGCCGTTTGAACGGCTGCAGACAGTACCGGTAAAGGCATACGGTCCGCCGGATACAGAATTGGACGTATCACAAAAACCGGCAAAGCAGGTTGAAGTGAGAATCGCTGAGGGCCGGCTCGGACCTGGGGATACAATACACATACAGGCCGGACCGGATGAAGGATTTCCGTGGACCCCGCTGGCGGGAAGGTATGAAACAAAGGTGATTATCGATCCCGGGAATGGAGAACCGAAACAAAGGTTAGAATCTCCCCTTGTAATCCGGGTGCTTCCCAGGGAACTTCATCAGCTTGAAACCGTGGTTAGTTCTACTCATAACGGTAATATGGGCATCAAAATGGTTACAACCGCCCGGGATATCTTCGATAACCGTGTTCCCCTCAGCGGCGACATTCAAATATGCGGAAACGGAGAATCAATCTCCGCTCATATGGAGAACGGATTTTGCGGTGTGACCCTGGAGCCTGAAAAATTCAGAACCATCCGCTTTAAAACAGTACACACCGAATCCGGAATCAGCACAGAATCTAATCCTTCACCCCGATTAAGCGGTAAGCAGCTCTATATCGGGGATCTCCACGTCCACGATTTTATGAGCGCTGCCTGGGGATACACCGACGAAATTTACCGGTGGGCCAAAGAAGACCGCAATTTGGACTTTGTCTCCATACCGGTGCAGGTCCACGGCTGGCTGGACAATGAAAAATGGACGATCGCAAAGTTCATGAATGAAAGACATCTTGATGAGGGTAATTTTGTGACCCTGCTGGCTAATGAATGGCAGCATACCGGGTACGCCGATAAGGTAATCCATTTCCTCGGTGGAGATCAGCCATACTTTTGTGTGGATGACAGCAGATACAGCAGCGCGCAAAAACTTTATGAAGCGGCCCGGTCAAGCGATGCCCTGATAATCAGCCATCACTGTTCATATCCCGAGGGAAGCTGGTGTTCACGCACCGATTTTGAGGCAATAGAACCTGATGTTGAACGGCTCGTTGAACTGTGGTCCATGCACGGCAGTTCCGAAGGATATGATACGGCGGACAGGCCGTTGCGAAAAATGGATAAAGAGAATACCGTGCTGGAAGCGCTGCGCAGGGGCTTACGGGTAGGATTTGTGGCGGGTTCGGACACTCACAGCGGACGGCCCGGGGGCTCATTGAAGGAACCGTATCCGTACTGGGGCGGACTGGCGGCAGTATGGGCCGATAATTTAACCCGGCGGGACCTGTTTTCGGCTCTTTACGCCCGGCACACCTACGCTCTGACTGGAGCACGGATTGTGCTGCGGATGACCGTAAACGGACATCTCATGGGAAGTGAATTACCGCCCTCGGATACCGCCGAGATAAAGATTGATGTGTGGGCGCCCGGAAATATAGAATCGGTGCAGCTTCTTAAGAACGGCTGCTGTATCGAAGAAATTCCCGGCACAGGTCAGGAAATACACGCGGTTCGGGTAAACTCTACCGGAGGAGCCGCTTTTTATCACTGCCGTGTGGCTCAGAAGGACGGAAACATTGCGGTGGGTTCTCCGGTTTGGATCGGGTAAAGATCAGGAGGAAGTCAGATCCTCGTAGATCTCGATGATCTGATCTTTATATTCTGAAGGAGCCTCTAATCGGCCCCACCCCATCTGCATCTGCCATAAGCCGTCGTAAGCGGAATCGTGATAACTTCGCAAAATATGGGGGATCTTTTTTTCTAAAAGGACCCCTTCCATCCTCCGGGCTTCTACTTCATTTTCAAGAGTTAGAATTGCTTCGTACTTTTTATTCATAGTTGATTTATACATAGAGGCTGCAGAAGAAATACTCCTCTGCAGCCGATGCATTTCGGTACTGTTATAGTCTGGAGAATTATTGAAAAATCGTGGGCCGGTTCTGCAGCCTGCCGATTTCCTGCGCGATTTTCTCGTTGTTCCGCTGCATAAGTTCGGTTATCGCATCAATAATCCGGTCGGCCTCCACCGGCTGCCCTTTCTGGAATGCTTTTTTTAATATTGACGCCATCTCTTCTCCACTTAAACCAGCTGAGATATTCTGATTTTCTTTTGTTGGTCCAATAGCCATACCTTCGCTCCTTATAAACTATAATCACCCGGAGGTGTCTTTCGGAATAAAGTATACCGCAAAGAATCCTGCCTATCAATCTTGATGACTACTGTTCTTTTCTCCGTGCCGAGACAAAGCGCACGAAGTCATTAATATTTTTGACTACAATTTTATCGTTGAATACCTCAATCCGGCGCTGAGCCGCAAAGTGGTTCACCACCTTCCTTGTATCGTCGATGGACATACCGGCCCAGTGAGCAATTCCGTCAATAGTCGTATTAAAAGTTCTCTCTCCTGAATCATCTTCAGGAACTGGTAATCCTTCGTTGAGCATGAGGAATACATCGGCGACTTTTGACTGAGCATCAGGGAGCGTCAGGATCATGAATCTCCGTTTCTGATCGTATATCCGCTTTGTAAAGAGCTTTAAGAGTTTAAGGGCAATCTGGGGATTCCCTTTCATCAAAATCTCGAAGTTCTCTCGATTAAATTCCAGGGCTTTTACGTCATCCAGGGCTATGGCATTTGCCGACCGCGGAGCTTCTTCAAGAATAGCCATTTCACCGAATATCTCACCAGGCTGAAGGATATCTATAGTTTTTTCGATATCCGCCATTATTTTGGAAATCTGCACTCGGCCGGATTGAATGAGGTAGAAAGCATCCCCCGGTTCATATTCACAGAAAATGATATCACCGGATTGAAATGTTACTGCAAATCGTTCAAAAACGGATAGATCCATATCATCCTTCCTCAACCGTTTTGAGTGCTTTTCCAGTTTTCCGCTTTAAGCTTTCATCGGGAGACATGGATAGTATCTTCCGGTAAAAACTTGCTGCTCTGCTGTTATCGGCAGTAAAACGGTAGGATTCACCGATATAAAAGAGTGCGTCCGGGAGATCGGGTATTTTGGGATACTTCTGAATAAGCCCGGTATAATGTTTAATGCACTGATCATATTTTTCCATGGCGAAGAGGCACCGCCCTAATTCAAAGAGTGATTTTAAAAGATATTCTTCACCCGGACTTGTGGAAATAATTTCCTTGAACTCTCCAACCGCATCCTGATATTTCTGCTGACTGAATAGACTCACCGCGTTATAATATTTCCGGGCTGTTTCAGAGAGCTCCACCCCCCTTTCAGGTTTCGCAGCATCGGCCTTCTGTTCAAGCCCGGGAATATTCGGCCCTTTCCCCTGACCGTATTTTTGTGAATATTCCTCAGCTTGAGCTAAAAACCGGGTGACCTTCTGCTCATATTTGCCTGTTGGATAATAGGTAAGATACCTTCCAAAGGCGTAAACTGCCTGGGCGTATTTTTTTTTCCGCAGATAATATTCACCGATCCGGTAAAGTCCGGTCTCCGGTTCTACCTGTTCTTCTAAGGTGAGTAAATTTCTGACTCTTTTATGAATCCTCCGGAGCTGATTAGAAAATACCTGAAGCATTTTCATGATAATCCTGGTGTTCTGACTTACCATAGATTCAAATTCGGGCACATTGAACATGACAACGGAGGAATCGTTCAGAACAATCGCATTTTCTTCCCGGGGATATTTTCCCAGAGCCGACTTTACCCCGAAAAATTCTCCTGTCTGAATATAATCGTGTATTTCCTGCCCGGTTTCAATGTCGGTAGAGGTTAGACTTACTTTCCCGGCCTTTAAGATAAAGATCCGGTCACTGACATCTCCCTTAAAATAGATGACCGAGTTAGCTTTATACGTCATCGCTTTTGGCACAGCAGAACTCCATTTCTGAAAACTCTACCCTCATACGCGTATAAAATCAAGATGGCCCCCTAAAAAAGTACACAAAGCATATCACAGGCGGATTTTTTTCCTCCCCTTGACGGGGACCGGTAATAAGGGGTATGCCTACTTAGAATGATCGATCTTCACACTCACTCATCAATTTCCGACGGCAGCATGACTCCGGCCGAATTGATCGGTTACGCAAAAGAAAAAGGACTTTCCGCGCTGGCTTTAACAGACCACGACACGGTCGGCGGCTTGGAACAGGCAGAAAAAACCGCGTCCGATCTCAGCTTCTCTTTTATTCCGGGCATAGAAATAGAAATCACTTATGCTCCCGGTGTCTTTCACGTTTTAGGTCTCGGTCTTAAGTACTGGCGGGATGTAATCCCCGAGCGGTTAGAGCAGCTTAAAAAATACCGGTACACCCGCAATCAGCGGATTATCGAGAAGATGCGGAAATCCGGTATTAATATAGATTACTCCGATGTGGAGGCAGTTTCCGGAGGAGATATTGTAGCGAGGCCTCATTTTGCCAGAGTTCTGGTGGAACGGGGAATCGCGCGTTCCATAAAAGATGCCTTTGAACGTTTTCTCGGAACGGGTCAGCCTTTTTACGAGCCTATAAAGACCTTATCTCTCTCCGAAGCGATCGAACTGATCCACGACGGGGGCGGGAAATCTATCCTGGCACACCCGCAGAGTCTATATCTGTCGAAGAAAAACTTTTTATCATCATTAACTGAATGGAAAAAGATGGGATTAGACGGCATAGAGGCGTATCATTCCAATCTGAATATCCGCAAAAGCATGTGGTACGAGAAAACGGCATTGGAATACAGCCTTATCGTATCCGCCGGATCCGACTTCCACGGGAAGCACCGTCCGGACAGAAAACTCGGCCGCACCTCATCCGGCATAAAGATCGAGGACCGGTTTTTAACTTCGTTCTTATGATGAAGCAAAACAATTATTCCGTTTTACCGCAAAAATTGCTCCCCCCGGCAAATCCCGGTCAACTCCTTGTGTGATTTAGAAGTGGCCATAATTACATATAATATATAAATTTAGATCGGGTTGACCGGGATTTGCCGCATATTTTTTTCGCGGAAAAACGGCAATTTCCGGTGATCCCCCGGAACC
>CAYLLE010000060.1:0-20598 GCA_964384485.1 uncultured Spirochaetales bacterium
TCCCCGTCATCTGGTAGCGTAGTCTGGATGGGTAACAACAAAATTGGCAACAGTCAATTTTTAATAAGCTCCGCCCTGTAGAAGCCAAGTTTCAATTTTCTTGCCTAAATCTACACTCGTACCTTCATCGCTGCTTACAGCTTCTTCAATCCATGGAAGCAAAACTTCCTTCTCAAAGCGCGGCCAGCTTTTTGGAAGCGGTTCAGGATAAAGTAAATCCATATCTGATGGGATTTTCCCTAATAAAAATGGGAAAGCTTCGGGAAAAAAACGGGCGCTTACCTTTTCTACGCTGGAAAATCCCTGGGCAAACCCAAATGAAACGTTGTCTGATTGCTCTATTCCGGTAATGAGCATCTCTTGGATTTCCGGATCAAGGAGCCATTTAATGTAGGCGCCTCCTGCTTTCTTGTGTTCTGCGGCTTCCGGTACTGCGGCGTATACAATATCCTGCAGTACCGGTACCTTTCCGTCGATCTCAAACCACCGTATGTCAAGATGATCTCTTCTCTCGGCCGGCAATTCTAAAAACTCCGAGCTAGTCATGTGGGCACAAAATATCCGATTATCTTTTATTAATTTGTATTCCGGTTCATAGAGATACTTTTTCGCAAAATGTTGTACACGGCTGGGCGTTTCTCCCGATTCTGTTATCCATTTTCTAAGGAATGATACTGTTTTCTTTAAGGCTGATTCTTCCCAAATGAGGTATGGTTCTCCGGTACGGAACCGGGTTCCGAAACCGGAAACCGTGGTGAGCATTAGTTCTGGCTCCCATAACGGGTTAAAGCCCATCTTTATGTAATGCTCGCCGGATTTACTGTTAAACCGATCAGCTATGGTCTGAATATCTTCAGGTGAAAGATAAAAAAACTTCTTTGTATCCGGAAAGTCATTCCGAGGAAATATGATTCCCGGGAGGTTGAATGATAAAGGGACTGTATAAGAAGTACCGTCAATTTTTGTTCTATTCAATAGACCCGGATAAATACTGTCTAAGGGTATTTCTGTTTTTTTCGCCAGACTATCTATCGGATAAAAAAGCGATTTTGATTCGCTGTTATTGAGGTATCTGCCGATAACCACGTCAGGATGAATTTCCTCCTCAGTAAGGGCATACGCGGGATTCTGTTTAAATACTACAATGCAGCGGTCCGTTCCTTCTAGGGAGTTGTAATACTCAGTATACACGGCAATCTCCGGAATATCCGTCCAAATTGTAACGGTGGAGATACTTTTGCCTGTACATCCGGTAAATAAAACAGCGGTAAGAATAAAAGGTATAAAATGCTTCATGTTTTCCGCCTTTATCCTAAAGATGGCGTTTAATGGTGTCAATCACTTTATTTCCAAACCAGCAATTTCCGGTGATCACATTTGCATTAAAATATATAAATTGTTTTATTACAAGTAATTACATAATTTGGCATCACCGAAAATTGCCGTTTTTCCGCAAAAAAAAATATGCAGCATTGCCGGTCAGCCCAATCTAAATTTATATATTATATGCAATTATGGTCGCTTCTAAATCACACAAGGTGTTGACCGGGAATTGCTGTTTCCAAGTCGATCTTTTCCGATCTTAATATTACAATCGTCATGGTTTTATGAAGATTTTTCAGGTATAGTGGAAAGTAATGAAAAGTGCTCCCTTTCTTTCGTATTCAGAATATCTCCGGAATAAATACGGAAAGAAAGTTTACCGGGTTTCGGTAGATGCAGGATTCGGTTGTCCTAATAGAGAGAATGGCAGGGAAGGATTTGGATGTACATACTGTGATGAAGCCGGTTCCCGAGCCCCATATTTAGGAAAAGAAAATTCGCTGGAAAACCAGATAGAGAAGGGAATTGGTTTTATAAGAAACCGCTACGGTGCTGAAGAATTTGTCTTATATTTCCAAGCTTTTTCAGGAACGTACGGAGATCCGGAAAAACTTAAAAAACTTTATGATACCGCACTTAGTATCTATCCATTTAAGGAATTTATCGTTTCCACCCGGCCGGACTGTGTCGATCGGGAAATAACCGAGCTGCTTGCATCTTATAAATCTCATGAGTTGGATGTGTGGGTGGAGCTTGGGCTTCAGAGCGCTAATAATGATATTCTTGCTCATATACGAAGGGGACACACTGTGGAAGATTTTAAAAATGCCTACGAGCTTATCAGCGGAGCAGGATTGAAACGGACGGTCCACTTAATGTTCGGATTACCGGGAGAAAAGTTTTTGGACATCGAAAAAACCTGCAGTTTTTCGGCGGACCTGATTCCCGACGGGCTAAAAATTCACAACTGTACGATAACTGCCGGTACACCTCTGTCTGTTGAATATACTATGGGTGAATATTCGGTGTTTCATTATACACGTTTTGCTGAACACGTAATTTCATGTCTCCGCAAGATGCCCTCCTCTACGGTTATCATGAGACTGACATTCGATACCGCTCCGGAAAAAAGGGTTGCACCGAAATTTTTCCTAGACAAAAACAAATTCTATTCGTATATTATTGAAGAGATGAACCGGCGCGGTATCTCTCAGGGTGATCTTCGCGGGATATAATACCAGTTTGATATCGTTTTCATTGTGTTTAGCGGATTGATCCAATTAGGAAAAATATATAATGTAGAAAGAAAGTCAGGAAGGAGAATTCTATGAGGGTAAAGAATCCTGATGTATTTGAAGCAGTCGAAAGCATCAGCGATCACTTTAACCGAAATATCAATAACCGGTATCTCCGCCCCCTTTTCCTCCATATGACCCTGGAGCGCAGGACTATGGACATGGTGGATGACATCACCGATGATCCGGACCGGCTGAGGCTGCAGGGACTGCATTATGAAGAGCTGTACGAACGGATAATGGCTCTGGCAAAATTCATCTATTTTGCGCGCAAAGATATTCTGCCGTCTATCCGTAGGAAATTAACCTATGGAGGTGCTGTTGGAAACGAGCGAATTCTCCGCGAAATGGCAATCAATAATTTCGGCAGCAATCTCTCGGTTCTTGCAGATCTGGTAAACGATCTCTTTTTGAAAACAGTTATGGCCGATAAAGAAGATCACCAAACAAAAAGTCCGGAATATATGCTGCTCCCGGAGCTTAAAGAACTGGGTGATTATCTGGTTCCGAAATAAATCGGGACTGTTGCGAAAATTATTGTTATGGTAAAATATCAAATATAATTTCTTTTAAAAAACCCCTATTTCATGTCCAACAACAATTTTGGCAACAGTCAAAACGGATTCCCGGCTTCCTGGAATATTTCCTTAAAAAACGGTTCGATTTGTGAAACAGGAATACTTGAATAGGCAGCCCGGATAAAACGGGAACCGAGAGACAAAACTCCGATCCCCCGTTTAAGCAGCCGTTTCCTTAGAACTTCAGCGTCGATACCTTCCCGGCAAGCCATAGTAATAAAGTATCCGGAATTAAAGGGAAGCGGGGAGAGCGGGAGATCAGTTTTACTGGAGACAGCGCTTTTTACTTTGCGGTATTTCTGTTCCAGGAGATTGTACTCCTGCACCTTTTCTTCCGCATAATCCCGGGATTCCATCATTTTTAAAAGAAGGTGCTGCGACAACCCAGGAGAGCTCGAGGTTGTTGATCTTACTGCGCCTTTCAGCTTTGTTTCCATGGCTCTAAGCTGTTCTTTATCCAGCCCCCTGGAGGCAAAGGTGAGAAATCCGGTTCGGAATCCCCACGCAAACTCCTCCTTTGTGGCGCCGTCCGCCTTTACGGCTAAAATGTTGTCATGTAAGTCGGAAGCTTCCGCGAAAACTGATTCTTGAATAATTCCGGCTTCGTAGAAGAGTCCAAAATATGCATCATCACACAGAAGCACGATGCTTTTCCCATTTTCTGCATGATGCAGAAGTATCTGTAAAATTTCATCTTTTTCTTCAATCCTTGGAGAGTATCCTGTAGGATTATTCGGAAAATTAAGGATGATGATTACTTTATCAGGACTTGCGTCTATGGTTTCCGAAAATACCTTTCCGTTAAAAACAGTGCCTTCGGCGGTTTCCTGGAACAGCGGAAATGTCTTTATTGTTCCGCTCTTCCTTGTAGCAAATATCAACCGGTAGTTACCCCAGTGAAAGTCGGGAACAATAACAGTGTCTCCGGGGTCACAGAAAAGATCGGCCGTTAGAGATATCGCGCCGGTTATCCCTGGTACCACCGTGGGCAGCGAAAATGCTTTTCCGTTTAGTGACGGATTTTTCTTCATCATCTCTGTTTTCCACATCCTTCTTAGCGCGGGTATACCGGCTGTGGGAGGATAGGCTACGCTTTCTGCTGGTGTAAGTCCCGGAAGGTGGGTCCGGAGAGATTTGAGGATGACCGGCTCATTGTCCCGGAACGCCATTCCAATGGTAGCGTTATACCGGTCCGCTTCCGCGGAAGCTTCTTCCGATTGGGATACAATGCCCTTGGGGAAGAATATTTCCTTTCCAAAAGAAGAAAGGCATTTACCGGCGGCAGTATTTTTAAGGATGGTATTTAGGTCTTGAGCCAACTTGTTCATGATGAGAATCGTACCTCTATCCTCCGGCGGTGTCAATAATTGCTTGTTGATAGACAGCAATTTCCTATGATGAAATTCGCATAGAAATTTATAAATTGTTTTATTACAAGCAATTACATAAGTCGACATCACCGGAAATTGTCGTTTTTCCGCGAAAAAATATGCGGCAATTCCCGGTCAACCCGATCTATATTTATATATGTTATGTAATCATGGCCTCTTTTAAATCACACAAGGTGTTGACCGGGAATTGCTGTGTTGACAGATTGACCTTTTACCGGTTCCCCAGTATCCTCCGGCTATGTCTTTTAGAATTGTATGGCTTATTTTATTCTTCATTGCTGCTTTAGGTATTCTTATATTTTCGTTAATACCGAACCCCCCCCATCCCGTTAATAGAGAAATTGATGATATAGTACTGCATTTTGCTGCCTACCTGATCCTTGGGTTTTTAGGTGTTCAATCCTTGATTATTCGTCAGATAACAGTCAAAAACTTCGTCCTGATAATGATCATTCTTTCCGCTGCCCTGGCCGCTTACGGCGGAATCATTGAAGTTATGCAGAGGTACACCGGACGAAATACAAATCTAATTGATCTCGCCGCTGATTTTGCGGGTTCTGTCGCGGGTATTATCTTGGGATTGCTTTTTCGATGGGTTCTCAGGACAGACCAAAAATAACAACATCGGCTCTCCGCTTACAGCAATTCCCGGTCAACTCCTTGGGTGTTTGAGAAGCGGTCATAATTTTATATAATATATAAATTTAGATCGGGTTGACCGGGAATTGCCGCAAATTTTTTTCGCGGAAAAACGGCAATTTCCGGTGATCCCGTTTTATGTAATTGCTTTTAATAAAACAATGTATAAATTTTAATGCGAATGTGATCACCGGAAATTGCTTCTCCGCTTATTGTATTATCTCGAACTCATAGATTATAATTTACAGTGACAAATCTTGATCTATTCTTACACTATAAGGAGAAAAAATGAAAAAATTTTTACTGATCCTGATCACCGTTGCTGTATCAGGAGTTTTTATGGGCTGTCTTCAGTCTGAAATTGAAGTTACTGTAAATAAAGATGGATCTGGTACCATAGAGCAGACTTTCCTGTTGAACGGTGATCTTACCGCGATGATGAGTTTCGCGATGGAGCCGGAGGATGATTCGGATGATAAGGATTCCGATTCAGATCAGGGTGTCTCCCTCTATGATGAGGATGAATTAAAAGCCATGGCGGCCGCGTTGGGGAAAGGTGTAAGGTACATCTCTTCAGAACCGGTTACAACAGAATGGGGCGAGGGGTTCACTGTCAAATTTTCATTTTCAAATATAGAAGATGTCCGTATTAATCAGAATCCCGGAGAATTCGTTCCTTCCGACATGATGAGCATGGGAATGCCGGATGAGACGGAAGAAGAGGAAGAAATCACAGAGTATATAACTTTTGACTTTAAAAAGGGTGCAACCTCGGTCTTGACCATTCATCTTCCGGAAAATTACGATGGGGAAGAAAGCGCTGAGACTGAAGAGGGAGGAATGGAACCGGTTGATCCTTCGGAAGCCATGATGATGAAAGAATTTTTCCGCGGGATGAGAATAGCCATGATTATGCATTTTAACGGTACCATTACAAAAACTAATGCCGCGTACAAGAAGGGATCGTCTGTGACTCTGCTGGATCTGGATTTTTCTTCAATTATTGAAGATGACCAGGCGTTTATGAAACTAATGGGCTCCAATCCTGAGACCGTTGAGGAGATGAAACAGCTTTTCGAAGATACTCCAGGTATTGAGGGTGAATTCCAGGATACCGTTACGGTTTCCTTTCGGTAATTTAGTATACTACCAATCCCGATATCCGCCGAACCGCCCAAATAGCGGTACGGCGGAGGATGGGATCCGATGTATCGGCCGCGATTCTCCTGAGCACCGGAATGTGGTGCAGCATTCCCGAATTGCCCGCCGCGATTATTCCGTTCCTTTTGATAGCCCTCGGATCAATCCAGGACATCCCCAGGGCAGTGCCTTTGAGCATCTTCCGGATCTGATCCGGGTCTGATTGTATTAAAACACCGATTTCCACTCCAGGCCCGATGCTGCCCGCTCCAGTGTTGACCGGGGATCGTGGGATTTTATTAAACGGGCACACATCTTGACAGATGTTACATCCGTATATTTTTCTCCCGGCTGCCTTCATTGTATTATCATCCATTAGCTCATAACGCTGGAGAAGGGCTTGAAGACACCGGGCGGTGTCTACGTTTCCATTATCGTCAATCGCGTTAACCGGACAGGCTTCTATGCATCTCCGGCAGGTACCGCAGTTTCCTCCGGCTACGTCTCCGTTTTCAATCATGCCGGTGCTTTTAAGAGGGAATGGGAGGATAATGCCTCCGAGAACAGTTAGGGAGCCATGGTTTGGTATGATGATAAGGCTGTTTTTACCGATAAACCCGGTACCGCATGCCGCCGCTATCTCTTTTTCCGGGAGCGGTGAATTTACGAATATCCTTCCGTGCCGTTTTTCAAAAGGTCTCCGCTCCCGGATCTGCCTATAAACGGTTTTTAAACGGCGGGCGGCTTCCCGGTAGTAGTTTTCCGCGGCAAACGGAGCGATTTCACCTATATCCGGATCGTCAGGAGGAGGATAATTGCTGTACGGGAGGGCGGCGATTGCTGCGCTGTATTCGGCGGGATACGGAAGCCGTTCTTCGCTATTCAGGTAAATGCCCGGGCTTAAAAATTCCTGCTCCAAAAGAAGGTTTTTTATCTCTTTGATCAATTTTTTCCTGCTTAATGTATGCTTAATCAAAAGATAGATAAAGCCCGGGTTCCCGGTCAACAGAAAGGGGTCTTTATACTATTTTTGAAAATTGACAACGGAATGAATTTAACTTACCATAAAAATTATGGTTGAACATAGTGCTGGACCGGGAAGCAGCGCGGATGGTCAGGAGTCTTCCGGATTTCAGTCGATAATTGATAAAATAATTAATATTTTTTTCCGGTCCTCCGATCAGGAAAGGGAAAAGAAACGGCTTCTCAAGCAAATCGGGAAAAATCTTAAAAAAAGCAAGTATAAGTTTTTCAAGCCCCGGTCAGGGGAAGCTCTCCCGGGGCTGGCAAAGTTTTTCTTTGAAGTCTACCGCACTATTGGGCCGGCTCAGCAGATTCTGAGCCACGCGGAAGATTCGGGTGTACTGAAATCGGTGGCCATCGAGCGGGAACTGGGTCAGGAGCAGGAAAAAGCGAAAGAGGCGTTTGATGAAGATGCTATCCGAAAGGCTGCTGAAACAATGGATCCCAGGACATTGGTCGGAAAAACCCGGGATCAAATGGTGGTATTTTTCAGCTATTTTGATTCCAACCGGGCGAAAACTATTAACGAAACATATAATCTTATTTTGCGGTTTCTTAACTTTATTCATTTCGACTATTATTTTCTGCTGAAAAAATTTAATTCCGGTATTCAGGAAGGAAGTTTTGAGCAGGTCCCTAAATTTGAAGCAATAAACGGGGAGTATGTTACTGACGACCTTAAAGATTTTATCGAAATAATGAATCCGATGGAACCGGATGCCGATTGGGACTCTGTGTTTGAAACCCTCAATGAATACCGGGGCGTGGAAATTGTATCACGAAGTTCCTGGAAAAAACTTCTCTCGCAGATCGAAGGGGTTAAACGGAGCGGAATCATCCTGAATATCGTGCAGTATCTCGATAAGGATCCTTTCTATAAAGGAGAGATGAATATTCCGAAGGAACGTATTGTTGAATCCTACCTTAATAGTCTGAAATCCAAGACAGAGTCTACAATACAGAAAATCCTCAATGAGCAGCGGAGCAGAAAAGTCGACAAACTCGCGACTTTGATATTCGGTACCAGCTCTGTTGTAAGGATGAAGCATTATACGGATAAGTTTAACCTGATCTTTTCCAAGAAATCCGCGGGAGGTTTCCTCTATACTGCTCCGCTCAATTATCTCAAAGCGTTTCTCCTAGATTATATCAAAAAAGATGTCCGGGAACTTCATGACCTGATAATTGTCCGTGGGAAGTGGGCTAATAACATCACACCTCAGCATATATCCGACGCTTTCCATCAGCTTATGCAGCTGTCTGATCAGCTTATTGCGTTTGATGAATATCTCGCGGAGGAAAATGAAGGCGGAATGAAGCTGAAAAAAGCCCTGAATACCCGAATCGATCCTGCAAAACCAGGAAGTCTGGAAACGGTGCTTAAATCGGTTAATGATACAGCTAAGGGTTTGATAAACGATTCAGCTCAGCAGCTCATCATCCTCGGGAAAAATATAAAGAATGTTCTCGCGGACGCGGAAAAACCCAGGCATGAACTGCTTATGAACTGGAAAGAACTTGACGGCTTTATTGAAGATGACCTCAAGACCCGGGTGATAGATAGTTATAAGAAAATATACTATTTTATCCAGCTCCTTCAGATATACGTTAAAAAAGGGTAATACCCCGCAAATTGCCGGGATTCGTCTGGATCAGGACCCTCCGCCGGGCAGGGCCGATTCAAGGTTAAGCAGTCTTTTCTTCAATATCTTTCCTTCTTCCCTGGTGCCGCCTCCTGAATAGCTTCCGATACCCCCTGATGCCGGAATTATCCGGTGGCACGGAACAATTATCGGGATGGGGTTTAACGCTACGGCGTTCCCCACCGCTCTTGCCGCCCCTTTGCGTCCGATTTTTTGCGCCACCTGACCATACGTCACGGTTGTACCATACGGGATCTTCCGGAGACGGTTCCAGACGTCCAGCTGAAAGGGAGTCCCGCGAAAAACCGGTTCTACTGAAAATTTTCTAACTTTGCCTCTGAAGTATTCATCCAGCTGGTAGGCCAGCTCACCGCATGCCCATCTATTGCGCTCCACCTTAACATCAGGGAATGCCGCTTCCGCGGCTTCGTATGAATCGGAAAACGAGACGCGGTATACCCAGCCGCGTCGGTCCACCACAAGGAGGAGCGGGCCTAACGACGATTCATAGATGTGGCTGTAGAGAGTAGTGTCATTCATATGGCTGAATCCATCCTCCGCCGAGAACTGTTTCTCCGTCATAAAAGACAGCTGCCTGACCGGGGGTAACCGCCCTTTGCGGTATATCTGTTTTTACTCGAACCGTTTTTAGGTCATCTTCAATTACTATTTTGCCCGGTACTGCTTTATGCCGGTAGCGGATTTGGATGAGACAGCGGATTTCTCCGGGGCTTTTTGTGTCTGCAAGCCAGTTGCATTCTCCCGCCGTAAATGAGTCCCGAAACAGATCTTCTTGACGGGTTGTGATTTCGATGTTTCCCGCCGGATAGTGTATCCGGGAAACATACGCCGGCACGCCCAGAGATATTCCGGTTCCTTTCCGCTGACCGATCGTGTATCTATGGATACCTTGATGGCTCCCGAGGACCTCTCCGTCCGGTTTAATGAAAATCCCCCCTTCTGCTTCGGCATTGAAGAAGCTCCGGAGGGATTCCGCGAACTCCATTCCGGGAATGGAGAAGCAGGCATCCTGACTTTCTTTCCTCTTTGCGGCGGGCAGCCCGAGTTCTCTTCCAATTTCTTTGATGTCTTGCTTCCGAAGCTCACCTAGGGGAAAGAAAATCTTTGAGAGATTTTTTCTATCCAGATAAAACAGGAAATATGACTGATCCTTTTCAGGATCGATTCCCCGCTTTAGGATGTAATCCGGACCGGACTTCGATATTCTAGCGTAATGGCCGGTAGCGACTCCGTCCGCCTTTTTTATGTCCGCGTACTCCAAAAGGGTATCGAATTTCATATACCGGTTGCAAATGGGGCAGGGATTCGGTGTTTTACCGGTGGAATACTCATTCCAGCATCGTGATAATACCGTTTCTGAAAACTCTTTGGAAACATCAAGGATACTGTGCGGTATGCCGAGATGAGCTGCTGTTTCACCCGCGCTTGCCGCGGTGGAGTCTCCTCCGCATGACTCAATTCCCGGTCTTGAGGGCTGTAGAATCAGGGTGACACCTTCCGTTGTTACACCGGAAGCATGAAGAATCGCTACTGCGGTGGCGGAATCTATACCGCCGCTCATCGCGGTAATGATTTTTTTTGGTTTTCTAAGATCGGTAAAAGGAGGAAGTCTCATTAAGGCTTTTATGATATCATTTCTTTAAATTTCAGTATATAGGAAGGTAAAAAAAATCCCGGTTCCGACCGGGGAACCGGGATCCCGCCTTTTTAAGCGGTGGCTCCATTTCTTCGACGTGCTTCGTTTACTCGAAGAGGCCTGCCATCCAGCTCTTTCCCGTTAAGCTCCAGTATGGCACTTTGTGCTGAATCCTCTGCCGCCATTTCAACAAAGGCATACCCTTTGAACCGGCCGGTGTCGCGGTCGGTAATCATTTTGACCGAATCCACTTCACCGTACTGGGTGAAAAAATCTCTTAGAGATTCTTCCGTGGTGGAGTAACTGATATTACCCACATAAATCGTCTTGCTCATAAAAAAATCAACCCCTTGTTCCATAGGAGACATCATGTCTCCTGTTTTTATAATTCATCGGCATAGTTTAGGTATACCGAAAACCCCTTTTTAGTTGTTTTTTTATATCTAATATGCATCACCGCTTCGCGGTAAACACACAGGATTAACTTAGGATTGACCATTAACTTTCTCTAAGTATTTTTAAAAGAAAAGCGGGAGGATGAAGCAGGTCCTTCCATACTAGGCGTAAAAAGATCACATCGCATCTTTTGAGTAAACGAATTGGTGACATTTTACCATACCCATATTTGGCTGTCAATTATTTTATATTTTTAGTATTATTATGTATCGTGATGATGAATAACCCAGATAATGAAGCTTATTCACTTCCGGAGAAAATGCGGGGAAGGAAAATCCTTACCCTTTATTCTGTATTCAACTCTTTTTCTTTTCTCCTTTTATCCGGAAACATTCTCACCCTTTTTGTTCTGCGGATGGATGCTTCAAGTTCATTTATAGGACTAATATCCTCGTTTTCGTATATTTCGTTTTTTTTCATGGTAATCGGCAGAAAGCTCATCTTTGTTTTTGGTCTGATCAAGAGTTACGGTTCGGCCTGGCTGCTCCGGTATTTATTTATGCTTCCAAGTTTAGCGGCGCCTTTGGTTTATAACGCGGGTAACCGTTCCTTTGCTTTAGGTCTCGTCCTGTTTTCAGCTTTAGGGTTTCATATATTCCGGGGAATTGGTGTTGTCGCCTACACGCCGATTTTAAGAAATCTATCGGAAGGTAAAGATCAAGGCCGTTTTCTGTCTCTTTTTCAAATAATCGCTCATATAATTTCCATTATTACCGGAATCGGTGTTGTGCTGCTATTAGGAGAATCCGCTTCCCTTTCCCGGTACCTCTTTTTTCTGATCGCCGGGATAGGTATGGGGATTGTTGCCGCGCTGATGCTTTTCAGGCTGCCCGTGCCGTCTAACGGAATGGCGGGAAAAACCCGGAAGCTGATGGTGAGCGTCTCTTTGGCGTACCGGCGGAAAAATTTCCGCCGATTTGTGTGGATTATTGCGGTTGTGTCGCTTGTTATTGGTATGGTTCGTCCATTTTCGATAGTGTTCATAAAACAGATATATCCCATTTCAGACAGCATGGCGGTTTTATATACCGTAATCGGCAGTGTGGGAGCTATTTTTATGGGACTCATGTCACGGCTTCTCCTGGACAGGCTTGGAGCAAAACCTCTTTACATAATTTTTAATATCCTTACGTTCCTAAGTTTGATTCCCCTGGTCCTTGCGCTTCCTATGACAGGATTCAGTTTGATCCTTTACCTCGGCGCGGCTTTTTTCTTGCTGTATCTGGGTACTGCCGGGGCTGAGAATACCGCCCAAAGTTATTTGTTCGGTCTGATACGTCCGGAAGACCAGTTAAATTTAGGGATGTTTTATTATCTGGTAATGGGGGTGGCCGGCACCGCCGGATCACTCTTCGGCGGAGTAATCCTCGATTTCTTTGACACAGTCAAACTTGACCTCGAAACCGGCGGATTCCGGATTTTCTATTCTTTAAACGGACTTATCCTGGCAGGAGCCGTCTTTGCTATGTCCCGTCTGGAGCGGCTGGGAGCGTATACCTTCCGGGGCGCCCTGAATGTGATTTTTTCGCTCCGGGACTTAAAAGCCATCAATCTTATTCAGCGCCTGGATAAAACGACCTCTCTTGGAGAGGAGTGGCGGATACTGAAGGAGTTGGGGCAGTCAAAATCTCCGGTCTCTCAGGAAGAAATCCTTAAACGGCTGAACTCTCCCAGTTACGGTACCCGGAGCGAAGCTTTACAGGCTTTGGAAACCGTGCCTTTGGATGCGCGGGCCGCGGAATCGGTGATTCAGCACGTAAAAATGCATCCGTTTACAACCTCTTATATTGCCGCCCGGATTTTAGGGAAACAGCTGATCCGGAAGGGAATTCCGGTACTGCGGGAAGCCCTTAGGTCTCCCGATTATCTGCTTGCTGCAAAAAGCATGATTTCCCTGGCCCAATTAGGTGATGCTGAGAGTATCAGGACGATTGAGGAAATAATGAATGAATCGGATAATCCCCTTCTGCTGATACACGGAGTCAACGCCTTGGCCATCTTCGGAGATGAATCTTCGGTTCCGGTGCTGCTGGATATTCTAAAGCGGGAACCGTCTCATCCCTTTCTTCGAGACGAAATCATTCTATCTCTTTCACGACTTTTAGGTATTTCTGATTGGTTTTATCCGTTCTACTCGGAATTTTTGGAAAATCAGCGGAACGGAATTTCGCTGTTGGAAGAATACCTCATGTCATCAGGAAGAACGGGAAAGAGTCCGAAAAAAAAGAATAGGAAAAACGACAAAACCGCTATGGAAATCCGTAACCTAGTCACCGGTATTCTAAATCGTGACGCGGCGTATCAGCAAAACCTTGCGGATAAGCTGAAGAATCTGTCTCCTGGAAGTTTCCGGGGAGTTCCGGGTGAACTCTTTTTAAAAATGGCTATGGACGACGGCTTGATGCGGTTCGACCGGTTCGCGTTTTTTCTATGCGGTGTGCTGTGTTACCGGTATGTGGGAGAATCGGGTTAGACTTGCTTTACTCGGAGCCCCTCAAGGCTTTACTCCGCTGAATGAGCATTTCCCGATATAGATTCTCTTTCCGGTTCAGCATGTTATAAGGAACTTGATATGCTTTTTCGATATTTTCCCGGGTAAACAGCTCTTTGGTCGGGCCGATTTCAACATCACCGTTTTTATGGAACAGCAGGATATAGTCCGAGTATTTCCGGGACAGATCAAGCTCATGGATCGAATAATAAATGTTTACCTTTCTGCTCCGGGCAAAATCCATCAGGAATTCTAGAGCTTTTTCTTTTTGATGATCCTCTAAAGCGAAAACTGGTTCATCCATGCCGATCAGTTTAGAACCGTAAAGCATGCTGAACGCGATTATCACCCGCTGAAGCTGCCCCTTGCTGAGTTCCTGGGTCCGTTTGGTCAAAACTTCACTGAGTTCAAGTTCTTTGATTATATCCCGGAGAAATTCAGGATCTTTTTCTTCATAATATCCCTGGTCATAGACGTATTCCATTATCTCGCCGACCGGATCTGACGTTTCAAATTCCATGTTCTGGTAGATAAAGGAAACATATCTGTTCCGTTCTTCCTCAAGGTCCGGATCTTCTAAAGCATTGGCGAATTGGGAGGTGTCTTTTCCAAAAATTTTGACAGAACCTTTAGCCGGGAAAAGACGGGCCGCGGCGAGGAGGAGGAAAGTGGATTTACCGATGCCGTTTTGACCGACCACACTGACTACACCTTCCGGAAGGGATATGGAAAGATCATCAAAAACCTGGGTGATTTCCTGAGGGTTTTCGAGAGCTTCGGTTTCAGGTGCTGCCGTGTCGGGTGCCTGAGTGTAAAAAAAGGATGTATGATCAAATATAACTGGATTCATAATCAACATTATCTATAATTTACGGAGATTTCAAGCAGTATATACCATTATCAGCAATTTCCGGTGATCACATTCGCATAAAAATTTATAAATTGTTTTATTACAAGCAATTACGTATATCGGGATCACCGGAAATTGCCGTTTTTCCGCGAAAAAAATATGCGGCAATTCCCGGTAAACCCGATCTAAATTTATATATTATATGAAATTATGGCCGCTTCTCAATCACAGTAGGAGTTGATTTTCGGGATTTGCTGTTACCATTATTGATTTTGACTTTCCTGAATTCCTTTTTTATTCTTATAGTATCCCCTCGGTGAGGGAAAGGAGAGATGAAATGGCAAATCTAAAAACGAAGTACATGGGAATTGATATCATGAATCCGCTGATCGCGGGCGCGAGCAATCTCACGGCCCATATGGATTCCATCAAGAAAATTGAAGATACCGGCGCGGGAGCTCTGGTGATAAAATCGCTCTTTGAAGAACAGATACGTTTGGATAAATTCCGTATGCAGGAAGATCTCAGCCTTCATGATAACTGGTATGCTGAAATGACCAATATATTTCCGGAGATGGAGCATTCCGGTCCGGAAGAACACCTTATGTGGGTAAGAAAAGCGAAAGAAGCAGTCGATATTCCAGTGATCGCCAGTCTGAACGCCATCAGCCCCGAAACGTGGGTTGAGTACGCGAAAAAACTGGAAGAAACCGGGGTGGACGGTCTGGAACTAAACCTATACGGGCTTCCGGTCGATTTCGGCCGAAGTGCTCAGGATATGGAAGAAGAACAAGTGGAGGTACTCAAAGAGATTAAAACTTCAGTCTCTATTCCTGTTTCGGTAAAGTTGAGTACGTTCTACACGAATCCTGTCCATTTTGTAAAACAGCTTGATGATGCCGGGGTGGACGGATATGTTCTTTTTAACCGATTTTTTCATCCAAGCATTGATATCGAAAAAGTTGAGGTACAGACGCCGTTTAATTTCTCTTCTCCGGGAGATCACTTAAAGGCTATCCGTTTTATGGGACTTTTCCACGGCAGGGTAAAAGGAAGTCTTTGCGCGTCAGGAGGGATTCATGATTCTAAACAGGCCGCCGAGGTACTTCTTGCCGGCGCTGATTCTTTTCAGACGGTGAGTACTCTGTATAAAAACGGAATTGATGTGATAGAAAAAATTATTTCCGGTCTGTCCGAATGGATGGATAAGCATGGCTATTCTAAACTTGAAGATGTTTCGGGGAAACTCAGCGAAGAGAAGAGCGGTAATAAGTGGATATATCGGAGATCACAGTACGCGAAACTGCTTCTCCATGCCGAGAAATATCTGAAAAGACCCCATATTGTGTGACCGGCAGGATAGAGCAGGTAAAAGCTCTTGCCGGATATATCCGGTATAAAAGCGGAGACTCTGGCGAATGGAGAATTTCGATTCCGGAAGCCGCCCGGGTTACCCTGCGCTCACCCCTCGATTTTTATGAGGCTGCTTTCCGCATCGGACCGAAGCTCGGGATAACCGGCTGGTCCGACGGATTCAGCCCTGAAAATGCCGGATTTTTGACGGCTGTTTTGGAAGATTTGTATGGTTCGGCTGTTGAGGAGGTGCTGTATCGGGAAGGGGTGTTTCTGCCGCAGCATAAGGCCGCGGACCTTTCGGCGCTGCTTATTGAGGAAGCGTATCAGGAAAGCCGGCGGCAGGGGGTCCGGGAGGAGGATTTCCGGCAGTTCCTGGACCGGACCGGTGATTTTGAACAGGCGGCGGATCTATATGTCCGGGAGCATTTTCGAATTCAGGATATGGTCAGGACGGTTTCCGAACGGTTTGTGCGTCGAGAGGAAACCGATCTCTTCGGAACGGTTACATGCAGGTGTTATCTGGAAGATTGTATGGCGAGAAAAATATTTACTTTACGGAACTTGTTAGCCTGGGCTTTCATGGAAATGGAAGATCTGGCGGAAAAGATCGGTCATTTTTTTACCGATGAACAGGGACGGTTTGAAGATTCGGGGCTTTTTTCGGGTTCGTCTCAGATAGATTCCGCGGCTTCGGAACTTGGTCTCCGGAGTACCGGACTTAACCGGAATCAGGTAAAAAAGCGGTACCGGGAGCTGATGCGTCAGTATCACCCAGATGTAAATCCGAAGGGGCTTGACCGATGCAAGCGGATAACCCGGGCCTACTCGATTCTTATCACTAAACTGCCCGAATAATGTGATCAGACCTGATGCATGTATTTTTCGCGGGATAACGGCAATTTTCGGTGATGCCGATTCCGGTTTGACAAGTCAGCCCCTTAGGGCTACAGTGATCAGCGGAGGAGCTATGACGGTCACTAAAAAGAAGGTCGGAACACTGGAAGGCGAAGATATACTTTCATTTGTTCTGGCAAACTCCCGGGATTTTTCGTGTGTTATCTATTCGTACGGGGCAACCCTGGGCTCAGTCCGGATGCCCGATAAAAACGGAAAAATTGAAGAAATTACTCTTGGATTTGATACTTGGGAAGAGTATACCCAGGCCCATCCGTATTTCGGCGCCACCGTAGGAAGGTTCGCGAACAGGATCTCCGGCGGCAGATTCAGTATAGGCGGTACGGAGTATCAGCTCGCGACTAATGACGGAGATAATCATCTCCACGGCGGAAAAAGAGGATTCAGCCGGTATCCATGGAAAGCCGAAACCGAAGGCGGAAGCGCGGGGATGCGGGTTAAATTGACCAGAACCAGTCCTCATATGGAGGAGGGGTATCCGGGGAATCTTTCGGTGACGGTTTATATTGGTCTGAACGAAGATAACGAGCTATCTTTTGAATATTTAGCCGAAACAGACCGTGAAACACCGGTCAATCTGACAAACCACGCCTACTGGAATCTGAGGGGGAGCGGAGTCGGGAATATTCTTGACCATGTGCTCACCCTTAACTGCGACCGGTATATCCCCTTTACAGGAAACTTTATTCCCACCGGAGAAATAAAGCCGGTGAAAGACACTCCCTTCGATTTTACCCAGCCTAAACGGATCGGAGCCGACTTCGGAGAGCTTGGTAAGATGGGGCTGGACGGTTATGATCATTGTTTTGTTGTTAACCAAAACCAAAAAGAGGATCTGACCGAAACGGCTGTATTGAAAGAATCCAAATCGGGCCGGATTATGACCGTGTATACCGACAAGCCGGGAATTCAGTTTTATACCGGCAATATGCTTGAGGAAGTAGCAGGCCGGGACAGCCGGACGTACCGTAAGCGGAGCGGCCTGTGTCTTGAAACCGAGCATTTCCCCGACGCGGTGAACCGGGATGAGTTTCCATCACCCATTTTAAAACCGGGAGATAGATATCATTTTAAGACAGTCCACAAGTTCAGTTTGGAGCGGAGGCTATGAGTATTGAAAACCGGATTGAGAAGTTCAGGCTCCTGCTTCAGGAGCGGGGGCTTCACGGATATATTATAAACGGCACCGATCCTCACCAGAGTGAATATCCGCCGGAAAGATGGCGGACCAGGGCATGGATATCCGGCTTTACCGGCAGCGCGGGAACAGTTGTAGTAACAAGAACGGCGGCCGGGCTGTGGACCGATTCCCGGTATCATCTGGCCGCGGAGAAACAGATTCAGGATACCGGAATAAATCTGTACCGTTCGGGAAATCAGGGAGTACCGGGGTATGATGACTGGCTCCTGGAAAACTGCTCATCCGGTCAAAAGATCGGATTTGACGGCGCCTCGTTTTCCGTCGCTCAATACCGGAGTTTATCGGAAAAGCTGAATGAGAAGGATATAACGGTAGAGGCAGGGGAAGACCTGATCGGCGAAATATGGGATGACCGCCCGCCGCTCCCCGGAGGGGACGCGTTCCTTATGGCAACCGAATACACGGGGCGTGAAAGATCGGAAAAGATAAATGATGTCCGCGCGTTTATGAACAGGAAAGACGCTCAGGTATATATTACGGCGGATCTTCCCGGTATCGCGTGGCTGTTAAATCTGCGGGGGACCGACGTTGCTTACAATCCCCTGCTCCTCGCGTACGCGGCGGTGCTTCCCGATGAAGTTATCCTTTTTACCGACGCGGCTAAATTTTCTCCCGGCGACGTGGAAATCCTGGAAGGGGACGGTGTATTTATACAGCCTTATGAAGCGATGGAAAAATTCGCGGCTTCTTTAAAAAAGGGAACAGCTGTGTATTTTTCGCCCGGATCTCTCAGCATGAATCTTTACAGGCTGATTCCGGAGGGGTGCGTTAAAAAAGAGGGTAATGATCCGGTAACGGATTTAAAAGCGGTTAAAACAAAAACAGAAATAGAAGGCATCAAGCGATGCATGATCCGGGAGGGAGTCGCTTTAACGAAGTTTTTCCATTGGTTTTATATGGCGGTCCCGGAGGGGAATGTCACCGAACTATCAGCTCAAGCAAAACTTAAGGAGATCAGATCGGCGGGTGAAAACTATCGGGGCGAAAGTTTTGAGGCCATATCCGCCTTTGGAGAACACGGGGCAATTGTTCATTACGCTCCCGATGCTGAATCAGACGGTGCGGTCAAGGGGACCGGTATTTATCTTCTTGACTCCGGCGCCCACTACATGGACGGTACTACCGATATTACCCGGACGGTCGCCGTGGGGAAGGCCGGTGCCAAGCAGAAAAGGGACTACACCCTTGTGTTGAAGGGACACATTGCTCTATCTGAAGCGGTTTTTCCCCAGGGAACATCGGGAAATCAGCTTGATATTCTGGCCCGGCAGCATCTTTGGAACAGCCGGATGAATTACGGTCACGGCACCGGTCACGGAGTCGGTCATTATCTGAATGTCCATGAAGGACCTCAGGGGATAAGCCCTAAAAACGGGACGCCTCTGAAACCGGGGATGGTTACCTCTAACGAACCGGGGCTGTACCCCGGCAGTTACGGTATCAGGATCGAGAATTTGATTCTGACGGTGGAAGACAAAAAAACCGAATACGGGCAGTTTTACCGGTTTGAAACACTGACCCTTTTTCCGTACGACAGGAATCTGATCGATACCGCTCTGCTCTCCGGATCCGAGCTGGACCGGATAAACGGATACCACAAGGAAGTATACCGCGCCTTGTCTCCCTACCTGGAAGGGGCCGAGCTCACGGCGGCTCGCGCGAGCTACCTTGTCAGACGTGGCGAACTTCAGACCGCGATCGACGCGCTCAGCGCGCTTGCAGAGCGTCTTCTTGAGAGCAACCTTCACGGCACTGCCGTCAGCCGCCTGCGCCAGCTCGCGGACGTGCTGGTCATGGCCGGAAGAGGTCGGGATGCGCTTGATGTCGAGCGGCGCGCCGGCCGGATTCAGGCATCGATTCACGAGTCGGCCCGGGCTCAGGATCTGGAGACGGAGATCCAGCGCATGGAACTGCGTCAGGCGCGCCGGGAGCACGAACTCGCCCAGGGCTACATCGACGACCTCGAACGGAAGAATCAGGAGCTCGAGTCCACCCTCCTGGTCTTGCAGCGCACGCAGCAGGAGCTGGTGGAAGAGCGGCACATCGCGGCGCTGGGCAAGCTGGTCACCGGCATCGCGCACGAACTGAACACGCCGCTCGGCGTGAGTCTCACCGGGACCACGTACCTGATGAGCTCCGTGGAAGCCGAGCGCGACCTTGACCGCGAGGAGCTTCGCGACGGGTTGCGCCTGGTGATCACGAGTCTCAAGCGCGCGATCGCGCTCATCAGCGACTTTCAGGCGCTGCACGACGCGCAGCGACCGGACGATGCTGAGACCTACCGGGTTGTGGGGGACGTCGTGGACGCCGCCTGGAGCGCGGCTGTCGGCAGTCGTACCGATGTGGCGCTCGACATGCGCCCACCGCTTCCGGGGGTTCAGGTCCGGGTCCGGGCCGACGCGCTTGCCTCGGCGCTCGAGGCCATGTTCCGGAACGCCTTTGAGCACGCGTATCCGGACGGGCCCGGTACGGTAGAAGTGCGCTTCGAATCGGACGCGCACGAGTACCGGATCCTTGTTGCGGACCGCGGACCCGGAGTCGACCCGCTGCTGCGAACGACCCTGTTCGATCCCTACGTGGGATCACGGTTCGGACGCGGACGCCGCGGCCTGGGGCTCTTCGTGGCCTACCCCACCGTGG
>CAYLLE010000061.1:0-20392 GCA_964384485.1 uncultured Spirochaetales bacterium
CAGGTCCTAACTCGGCATCCAGGTTCAGTATACCGTTATTCACCTGCTCTATCCAGTTTCGGATGGTCTGATCGTTTATGCCGTATTCCTGGGCTACCTCACGGATACTCCGCTTCTCAGGGGGTAATACTTTTTTCAGGACTGATTCTTTGATGGCTCTGCTATATCTCATACTGTCTCCATAGTTCCGGTCTCTGATGGAGAAATAAAATTCTCACATCAGGCGTAATCTATATTGACACAGGGGGCCATACTCTTGACCAGTGAAAGGCCTAATCCGAATCCCGGATTGTCCGAAGAAGTTTTCTGTCGAATAAACGGATTGAGCACATAGTCCCGATATTTCTCCGGTATTCCAGGACCTGTATCATCAACCGTCACCTCCGCGAAGCCGTCATTCTTTGAAAGGGTTATAGAAACACGGCCTTCCCGGGGTGTAAATTTGATGCTGTTTTCCACAACGTTTGTAAATATCGATTCAATCATATCCGGATCACCGCAGATATAAATTTCTTTATCATGCTGAAGAAGCTGAATCTCGATATTTTTTTCTGAAGCCAGATTATTAAAATCGGGAAGGATATCAGCGAAAAACGCGGCCGCGTCCACCAGTTTGAACTGGGGATTCAGGACGCCGAACTCTTCCTTTGTGTATTCCAAAAGGTTTTCCGTCCGGAGTGTAATTTTATCTGTTTGTCTGATCATCCGGTTAAAAATCGCGTGGGAACTGCTGATTTGTCTGCCGTATACCCCTTCCTCTATACCCTCCAACAGCAGCCGCAGAGAGCTTATAGGAGTTCGGAGTTCGTTGAGATATCGCGGCCATCATCATTGATTTTTCATGGTACAGCCGCTCCTTCTCTCTCGATTTTTCTATAGCCTGATTCGCTATGGATTGCAGGAGAAGCCGCTCTTTCCGGATGTGTTTTACCCTTCCGGTAACAACCATGGTAAGGCTTATCATAAGAAAAACTCAGGGAACAAGTGTGACTACGAGAAGACCCGCGGCTGCGGTGATGGTTCTCCGGAACCAAAGGGTAAACCGTCTTGATAATTTATCAATTAAAAAAAACTCATGAGTAAATAGGAGCAGAAAAAGTATGACGAAGCCGGAAAGCACCGGAACGAAACGGAATTCGAAAAAGCGGAAATCCCCTCCCGGAAAAAGATTTAATCCGAGACCATTTTCGAAAAGAATATAGAGGATTGCCAGGAGCTGAAACACTAAAAAATAGATCAGGGACCGTTCTTTTAGAGAAAGAGAAAGCATCAGGGTATAAAGCAGTACGGCTGCCATAATCCCGAATATGCTTCCTACTGTGAGAAAAACAATAAAAAGTTTTGTACGGAAGTTGTCCACATGGAGTAAAAACGGGGTGAACCGGGTCGAATCTCTTCTCTGGAGGGAAGACCCGCGGTATCCGGCCGCGAATCGGTCCAGGAAATAAAAATCCGGTCGGAAACTGATTTCAAGTTGAACGGCTCCGCGGTGCACGGTATCCCCAGGTTCTCCTCTATTCTGCTGAACACTGAATCGGCGGAGATGATTAGCAAACGTGTTTTATTCTCCCGGAGACTCAGCGCCCGGATAAATATGGGGTCATGAATTCCGGTTGACCGCTTAGCGGGTGATAGTCTTAAGGATCCGAAGGTCCCCGGTTCAGGAGTGATTTCTCTTTTCGCAAATCCGGCATATTTTATATTCATGTTCTTTTAGTCTAAATAAAAAGCGAGATCAATTCCAGCAGCAGAAGAAATGTGCTACCATCGGTCAGGGGAACGAAAATGGAATTCAGAAAGATAACAGTGGGCAAGACAAACTGCTATTTGTTAACGGATGGACATAAAGCATGGCTTGTGGATACCGGGATAAAAGAAGACCCGGATCCCATTGTCAGGGCTATGGAGGGGCTTGGGCTGCCTCCCGGAAATCTGGACGCGGTCATCATCACCCATACCCATAATGACCATGTAAAAGGACTCTCTCACATCAAAAATTATACCGGCGCCGCGGTTATTGTACATCAGGAGGAAGCCGGGTTTCTGCGTGACGGCAATACACCCCTCCCGGCCGGCACCGGAATCTTCAGCCGCATGATCCGCAGAATCGCGGCGAACACGGGGGACGGTGCCTTCACCAGCTATAAAGCGGTAATACCTGATATTACCGTTGGAGAAAAGACCGATCTAACCAGCCGCGGTATTCCCGGATACCTTCTTCCCACCCCCGGACATACCGCGGGTTCTTTAAGTCTGATTCTGGAAAATACTCACGCCTTTACGGGGGACGCGCTGTTTCATTTTTTACCATGGAAAATTTTCCCTCCCTTCGCTAACGATCCCCGGGAGGTTATTGCAAGCTGGAAGGCGCTGCTTGATACGGGATGCGAGTGGTTCCATCCTTCTCACGGCGGTAAAATCTCCCGGAAAATGCTGGAGAACCGGTACCGTAATGTAATTAAATAAAAAATTCCCAGTTATATTCGGATTTCTATGTAATGGAGACATTCCTCCGCGCCCCGACGGTAGTAAAGCTGTCCCGGATACATTGTGATATGTTTTAAATGCATTTTCAGGTTATAAATGTTCACCCGGAGGTTAAAAGTGTCATCAAGGGAATGTTCCGCAAGATAAGGCTTCATCATATGGTCATCCGCCAGTCCGAACATCAGCATGAATGATAATTCCCGGGCGTAATCAGCGTAGAATCCGGAAACATCGATAAAGCCGCTCACCGTGCTCCCGCCCTCCGACCGGTCAATCATAACGTTCCCCGCCCAGATGTCGTAGTGGGTCAGGGTTCCCTCCCGGCCTATCTCGAGCAGTCCCTGCAGGAACGGCCGGATTTTCTCGGCCCGAACAATCAGGCCGCGGTCCACTACGCCGGAATCGGCGGATTCCCGGAGAACCCGGTCATACCTTGGGAGCCAGAAGACGGGCCAGTTCTGCGCGCGCTCTTCAGGCGGAAGCTCCGCCCCGCCGAATCCGGTATCCTTGTGCTTATGAAGCTCAGCGACGTAAGTTCCGATCTCCCGGCTGATATCAGTCCTTTCATTCGTGCCGAGAATTCCGGATGCCTGGTGCATAACCGAACCTTTGATCCGTTCCATGAGCAGGAAGCTTCCCGGGATTATTCCGCCGCTTGTATCACACAGGTAGGGTTCAGGAACAGGCATTCCCGTTTTTTCTGAAAACAGCGTGAGGATACGTGCTTCCCGCTTTATACCCCCGTTTTCTTCTTCCGGAGATATTTTGAGAACAAACCGCCTGCCGGAAGTGTTATCCCTGAATTCTATCACCCGGTTCCAGCATCCTCCGGTCAATATCCGGTATCCCTGAACGGAATTCTTTGGAAATCCCGCCTCACCCAGGATCTTTTGTAATGTCGTATCGGTGAGGGCGGGATCGATTTTTTTTCTGAGAAGTTCTTCCTGAACGTTCATTACATCAGGGTTGTTTTAACTATTTTCGCCGGTATTTCCAGTCCGGCCTGTTCGAAGAGGCGCCCCACCGGGCAGGCTTTCATTGTTTTGTCCAGGATTCGCTCCAGTTTTTCCTGGTCTTCGTCACTGTCCACGCTTACCACAGCTGTTGCTTTTGTGAATGTGGGATCAGAATCCCCTTTTTCGGCGTCCAGCTCCACAATTATTTTACGGTAGCTGACTTTTGAGTTTTTCGCCACTACCGCCCAAATTGTGGAGATACACCCGGCTAATGCCATGGCGGAAAGTTCCAGGGCCGTAGGTCCGACATCATCGCCAGATTTTGCCTGGGGAAGATCCAGTACCAGTCCGTGATGTCTTCCGTTATCAACAACAGACTGTAAACATCCTGTTACATGACGCGCGGTAATTTTCATAAAATTATCCTCCATTGATTATTTATTGGCTAAAATTGTAGCCGTTATCCCTTAAAGGGGCAATATCGAAATGAGCAATTTCCGGTGATCACATTCGCATTAAAATTTACAATTTGTTTTATTACAAGCAATTTACATAAATCGGGATCACCGGAAATTGCCGTTTTTCCGCGAAAAAATATGCGGCAATTCCCGGACAACCCGATCTAAATTCATATATTGTGTGAAATTATGGCCTCTTCTTAATCACCCAAGGAGTTGACCGGGATTTGCTGTATCGAAATACCAATGTACCGGATACAAACGGAGGTTGACGGAAATGCGCAAATTCGGGATATTAAGCGGACGGGCAGTTTCCACCCTTAAAATCATTGCAAATAACTGACGGGTGGTTGACTATTTGCCGAAAATATATGAATATACCTATCCCGTCCAGTTAGGGTTATAATTTTGATCATTCAATTTAAAGGTTTGGAATATGAAAACTATATTTGTAAAACAGAAAGATATTACGCGTAAATGGTATATCATCGATGCGGAAGATAAAATTTTAGGAAAAGTCGCGGTGAAAGCCGCAACGATCCTGCGGGGAAAACATAAACCGGAGTATGCTCCCCATCAGGAAGTTGGTGATTTCGTTATTATCATTAACGCGGAAAAGGCTAGGCTTTCCGGAAACAAGCGGAATGATAAGCTGTATCACCGCCACTCCGGATACATGGGCGGACTCCGGACGGAGAATTACGAATGGATGATGGAACGGAAGCCTACGTATCCCATGGAACACGCGATCCGGGGTATGCTTCCGAAGAACCGGTTAGGAAGAAAACTCTTTACAAACATGAAAGTCTACGCCGGCAGCGAACATCCCCATGGGGCACAGCAGCCGGAAGCGGTTGAGATATAAAGGAGTTATAAGTGGCAGCAAATTTATCATACGGAACAGGACGGAGAAAAACGGCGGTAGCCCGGGTTTTTCTCAGAAGCGGAAACGGTTCTATCACGGTGAACGGTAAAACTGCAGATGATTATTTCGACGGCGGTGAATACACCTACATTATCAAACAGCCCTTAGATGTTACCGATTCTCTTGAAAAATACGACATCCTTATTAGTGTAACCGGCGGAGGAAAGAAGGGGCAGGCAGGGGCCATTCGGCACGGAATCTCCCGGGCTTTGGCCGGATACGATGAAAACAACATGGCGCCGCTCAAATCGAACGGGTTTCTCACCAGAGATTCCAGAATGGTGGAACGGAAAAAATATGGTCAACGGGGAGCCCGGAGGAAATTTCAGTTCTCCAAAAGATAAAACTATTACTGTTGTATCAATCAAAAAAGGAACCGAAGGAAAAGGAGCAAAACTCCTGCTGTCCGATGGTTCCTCTTTTTTTATCACCGATGATACTGCCGCTTCTCTGGAAGAAGGGGCATCCGTGGATGAATCATCAATTCATTTACTCATGCCTTATAAATTCTATCTAAAGCTGTTAGATCGTGCCTATAAAATCCTTTCAATCAGAGACCATTCCCTAAAGGAAATAACCGTAAAGCTCAGTAGACGCACTGATTTTGATTACGCGGTGCCTTATGTACTTTCTATTTTAGATGAACAGGGTTTTATTGATGATGTCCGTTTCGCCGAATTATGGCTCCGTAACCGGTTCCGGCGGAATCCCCGGGGATATCCGGTGCTGATGGGACAGTTGAGACAGAAAGGCGTTTCCGCGGAAGACGCCGAAGAAGCTTTCAGGAAGCTCGCGGAAGAGGAAACCGGAGGAGATACGGGAGCTGAAGACAGGGAAAGTCTCCTGGATCAGGCCGCGTTTAGGGCGGTCGAAAAGATGCTCCGGAATAATCCAGAGATAGACCGGGATAAAATAATAAAAAGGATGAAATACCGAGGTTTTAGTTATCCTAGAATATGTAAAAGTATAAAAAAGTTTCAAGAAGGAAGTTAAAATAATATTAAGAAAATTTTGCTGATTTTTGTAGATTCCACTTGATATTATGGATATAATGGAATATGCTTGTGAGTTGAGAATGTAATTCTCAAAAAAAAATTTTTCTATAGAAAAAAAGAGGATAAGCTATGGCTAAAACGAGTAAGATCAGGATTTTCTCGGCATTGGAAGTGGCTAACATTTGCGGTGTGGTAAACCAGACAGCAATAAACTGGATCAAAAACGGCTACTTGAACGCTTTTACTACTCCCGGCGGACAGTACCGGGTGTATTCGGAGGATCTCGTAGATTTTTTATCATCCCGGAATATGCGTGTTCCTGAGGAATTAAAAAAGATCCTGGAACAGAAATTGTTCATCGATGAAGTACTCATTGTGGATGATGATGAAGATCTCAATAATATGATAGCTCAGTTTTTCAAAAAGAAATTCCCCGACATGAATGTCCATCAGGCAATGTCCGGATATGACGCGGGTACCATGGTCGCTTCTATACATCCCGGATTGATCATTCTTGACATCGATCTTCCCGGACAGGACGGATTCGAACTCTGCCGGTCTATAAGGAAAACTGCGCCAACCGCAAAATCTATCGTTATTACTATTACCGGACTTGACGATTCTATCGAAGATGATATAAAGGAAGCAGGGGCAGATGAATTCATGAAAAAACCGCTGGATTTTAAGAAGCTGCAGAAAATCATCGAAGCTCAGATTGAAGAACGTTCAAAATAATAAACTGATTCGGATTGGTTAAATGGACCAGAAAGACGGGATAATACTGATCGTGGAGGATGAGGACGCAATAAGACTCACCCTCCGTGATTATCTTATGAGAAAAGGGTACAATATACTCGTTGCTTCCGACGGTGTCGGGGCGATCAAACAGATTCTGGACAATCAGGTTGATATCATAGTGACCGATTACAGGATGGATGTACTCGGCGGCGACTATTGGATTAAATTTCTCAAAAAATTCTGCGGAGATCAGAAAGTTTTTATAACAAGCGGGTTTCTGCGTCCCGAATTTCCAATACCTTTTGAAGTACTGTACAAACCCTACGATTACGCGGAGCTGGAAGAGATGCTCCGCAAATCTCTCGAAGATAAGGCTCCTCCAAAGTGAGAGAGCCTTTTTAATATAAAATTTATCTAAAACAATCGCTGACTCCCCGATTTATTTATATATTTATTCCAGAGGTGCCCCATATGTCTGATGATAAGAAGAAGGTAGAAATAACGATTGGTGGTAGAGTGCAGGGGGTGGGTTTCCGGTATTATGCCAAGAGGAGCGCGTCCCGGTACGGAGTTTCGGGATGGGTGAGAAATGAACCGAACGGGATGGTTACCGCGGTTGCTGAGGGAGACAGTGCTGCAGTGGATAATTTCGTGAACTCCCTTAGGAAAGGCCCGTCTTCCGCAAAGATCACCACGTTTGATGTAAGAGAAGGATCGTATGACGGATCTTTCTCTTCATTCGGAGTCAAATACTAATGAACTGTGTCAGGAGCAATTTCCGGTGATCACATTCGCATTAAAATTTATAAATTGTTTTATTACAAGCAATTACATAAATCGGGATCACCGGAAATTGCCGTTTTTCCGCGAAAAAATATGCGGCAATTCCCGGTAAACCCGATCTAAATTCATATATTGTATGAAATTATGGCCTCTTCTTAATCACCCAAGGAGTTGACCGGGATTTGCTGCTGTGTCAGGTTCCGGGACCGGAAAGTTTTTTAATTGATTCTTCTATTTCCTCAGTAATTTTGGTCCGAAGCCGAAACAATATATTGACGAATTCTTTTTTTGCTTCAGGTTTTATCACAAACGATTCCAGAAACAGTTCAAAGGGATGCAGTCCCAGGGCCCGGGCGATGCTGTCCAGAGACTGAGCGGAGGGGAATTTTCTGCCGGTTTCAACATCGCAGATAAAGCTGGGTGACAGATTAGCCATTTCTCCGAGCTTCATCTGTGAGTATCCCAGCCGTTTCCGGTTGATTCTCATATTCTCGGACAATAGGGATTGTATGCGGTTCATTACTCCTCCGGCTGTAGGATATAATCGCCGAGAGCTGTATTTTTTGAAATACTCCATGGGCGTAGAAAATACTACGCTCCGGGCCATAAAAAAAGCCCTCCGTCGGGAGGGCTTTACCGGAAAAAAGGAACGGTTACCGGGTTTTCACTGAATAAAAGGCGTCGTAACCGGGGTAGGAAGCATTTCCTTCGAGCAGTTCTTCTATCCGGATTAACTGGTTATACTTCGCCAGTCTGTCCGACCGGGAAAGGGAACCTGTTTTTATCTGTCCGGTTTCGAGGGCTACTACAAGGTCGGCTATAAAGCTGTCTTCTGTTTCTCCGCTCCGGTGTGAAACAATCGCGGTATAACCCGCTTTTTTGGCCATTTCGACCGCTTCGAACGTCTCTGTTAGTGTTCCAATCTGATTTACTTTGATAAGGATGGAATTTGCGATCCCTTCGGAAATACCCCGTGAGAGCCGCTTCGTGTTCGTAACGAAAAGGTCGTCACCCACAAGCTGTACCTTATCGCCGATTTTATCAGTCAGATCTTTCCAGCCTTCCCAGTCATCTTCGGCCATACCGTCTTCGATGGAGATAATTGGATACTTAGATGCCCAATCCGCCCAGTAATCAGCCATTTGGGCGGGGGTGAGTTCCCGTCCGTCCGATTTCTTGAAAACGTACTTTCCTTTTCCGGAATCAAAAAATTCGCTTGCCGCCGGGTCCAGGGCTATCATGATATCCGTTTCCATCTTATAGCCGGCTTTTTCGACACTTTCGATTATTACTTCAACAGCCTCTTCGTTTGACTTAAGATTGGGAGCAAATCCGCCCTCATCACCCACGGCGGTACTGTAGCTGCGGTCTTTCAGAACACCCTTCAGAGTGTGGAAAACTTCCGCTATCATCCGGACAGCTTCGCGGATGCAGTCCGCGCCGACCGGCATGACCATGAATTCCTGAAAATCCACGGAATTGTCTGCGTGGGCGCCGCCGTTTATGATATTTGCCATCGGCACAGGCAGAAGTGACGCGTGATATGATCCAAGGTACTTATAGAGGGGAATCCCGAGAAATTCCGCGGCTGCCCGTGCCGCGGCCATGGAAACGCCTAATATCGCGTTCGCGCCGAGTTTGGACTTGTTATCCGTTCCGTCTAATTCAATCATGGTGCGGTCCACATCAACCTGATCAAGAACATCAAGGCCTTCAACTTCCGCCGCTATTACGTTGTTCACGTTTTCCACGGCTTTAAGCACACCCTTTCCCTTGTAGCGGTTCTTGTCGCCGTCCCGAAGCTCGACCGCTTCGTGTTCTCCCGTGGATGCGCCTGAAGGTACAGCCGCTCTTCCTAACGAACCGTCCTCCAAAACGACATCAACTTCCACGGTGGGATTACCTCTGGAATCCAGTATTTCCCTGGCTTCCACGTATTCAATAATGCTCATCATTTTCCTCCTGCAATTATTATCTTATTTATACGTGTATAATGGTAGTGATTCCGCTGAGATGTCAAGGGAGATAGCCGGTCCTCGGCAGCAAATCCCGGTCAACTCCTTTTGTGATTAAGAAAAGGCCATAATTACATATAATATATAAATTTAAATCGGGTTGACCGGGAATTGCCTCATGTTATTTTTTCGGTGATACCGATTTATGTAATTGTTTGTAATAAAACGATTTATAAATCTTAATGCGAGTGTGATCACGGGAAATTGCCGGCCGGTCCTTTTTGTTCTTGACCGTTATTAACTCTGGGCTTTACTATAGTTTATATGCGGTACACGAGGTTATTCGCAAAAACATTGAGAAATATTCCCCGGGGCACCGGAATCCCAAGCCATCGATTTCTCGCTCAGGGGGGGTATATAAAATCCCTCGGTAAAGGTCTTTATTCCTATCTGCCTCTGGGAAACCGGGTATTAAAAAACATAATAGGTGTTATTCAGGATGAATTAAACGCTCTTGGCGGCCAGGAAGTTCTTGTACCGGTGATCAATCCGATTGAAATATGGAAAAAAAGCGGCAGAGACCGGCTTTCCGAAGAAGATCTTATAAAATTTAAAGACCGGGAAGGCAAGGAAATGGTGATTTCCACCACCCATGAAGAGGCAATGGTGGAACTTGCCAGAATCGGGCTGGTTTCCTACAGGGACCTGCCGGTTTTCCTGTATCAGTTTCAGACGAAATACCGGGATGAACCGAAGGTCCGCTACGGGATGATACGGACCAAGGAATTTATAATGGCCGACGGTTACTCCTTCCACCGTTCCTATCACGACCTTAACAATTTTTTCCCGAAGGTGTTCGGAGCATTCAGCCGGATATTCACCAGGTGCGGCATTCCTTTTTTCACCGCCGAAGCCGGGGTCGGTTATATGGGAGGGGATAAGTCCTTCGAGTTTTTTATGCCCTGTGCCTGGGGCGAGGACAGAGTGCTTAAATGCAGCCGCTGCAAATATACCGCCAACAGGGATATTGCCCGTGGAACTAAGGGCAGCGGCGCGGAAATCCTCCGGAAAATCGGGACGGTGGAAACAGAGGGATGCAGAAACACGGATGAACTTTCCCGGCATCTGGACTTACCGAAGAAGAACCTTACAAAATCCATGGTGTACCGGGGATCAAGAGGATTCATAATGGCCGTTGTACGGGGAGACCAGGAAGTTAGTCCGGAAAAACTCTCCCAGGCGGTCAAAGACGAGATAATCGGTCTTGCCACGAACGATGATTTACGGAAACTCAGTCTGGAGCCGGATTATGTATCACCGGTGGGACTCAAGGCACCCGTCCAGGTGGTTGTGGATTCCGCCGTTTCCTCTTCACCGAATCTTGTCTATGGAGGAAACCGGAAAGGGGTCCATTATATCAATGTTAATTTCGGCCGTGATTTCAGCGCCGCTGTAGTGGCTGATATCGCACGGGTCAGCGGGGGGAGCCGGTGCAAGGTATGCGGCAGCAGTCTGGATGAGGAAAAGGCTCTGGAATTGGGACACATTTTTAAACTAGGAGATTACTACACCAAAAGGATGGAGCTTTCGGTTCAGAACGAAAACGGCAAGGTTATCATTCCCCACATGGGATCTTACGGCATCGGACTTGGCAGACTTATGGCCGCGGTGGTTGAGTCGAACCACGATGAAAAAGGAATAATATGGCCGGAGGTGCTGGCTCCGTTTAGGGGATACCTTATGTTCATCGGAAAATCGCTTACCGGCATGGAGATGGCAAAGGAATTGAATGCGGTTCTCGGAGACCGGATATTATGGGATGACCGGGAGGAATCGGTAGGAGTAAAATTCAAGGACGCCGATCTTTTGGGCATCCCGTACCGTATAGTAATATCGTCACGGAATTTGGACCGTGGAATTATCGAAGTCATTGACCGAAGAAAAGGAAAACTGAGGAAGATGTCCAAAGAAGCCCTGATAAATTTTATGAAAGGGGCTCCGGGAGAAGAAATGCCGGAAAGGAATATTGATTCATGAAATTTGAACTTGATAAAGAATTGACCGACCTGATCATCTTCGGCATGGAAAACCAGGGAACCGATTTTTATCTCGATACACTGGACCTTACCCTGGTATCCGATGAAGATTTCAGCAGTCCCGATTTTGATCTTCCAGACGGTGAAATCGGCACCGATGGAGAGGAGCGTTTTATCAGCATTCCCGAATGGCGCTCGGTAAACGGGTATAATCTGATGGAAAAATTTGTTGCTTCCCTGCACAATCCGATATTCAGGGAAAAGCTGAGAAACATTCTTGCTTCAGGCAGGGGAGTGTTCCGGCAGTTTAAAGACACGGTCAGGGAACGGCCCGAAATCGAGCGGCTCTGGTTTTCATTCAAGGAGCGGGAGATGCGGGAAGTTGTCCGGGACTGGTACAACGGACTCCGGGAGCAGTGGGGGCTGGAACGGCTGGAGCTGCATGAAGTGGAAACTGATCAGCTCATTCTAAGCGATTTCGTTTTTACCCAGGATTCCCGAAAATGGACGGAAGAAATACGAGCGGCTGATAAAGCGGCCTTTACCGATATGTTCGGCGATTTTGGTGACGCGTATGCGGCATGGGCTGCTGACCGGGAGCGGCGGCTGATCCCGTCTCCCGATGATCCGGCATCGCTTGTCATCACTTCCGAAACCCTGGGCGGAGAGTTTGCCGGATTTGCCTGGGGCGTATCGGAAAATTTATCCGACGGGAGAATGCTCTTTTTTCTGGCACAGTTGTATGTGATCCCCGAGTACCGCGGACTCGGGCTCGGAACGGAACTCTTCGAACGGCTTACCGACGCGGCTTACGTCAAAGGAGCGGACCGTTTCGAGCTCAGCTGTTTCGGATCGGGAAAAATCATGGAGGATTATCTGGAAAGATGCGGCTTTGCACCCCTGGGCAGGGCATTCGGAATAGAAATGAGGAGCTGGCACCGGAAAAATCGGGAATAATGACGAAATTTGCTTGGCTAATTTGTTATTTTTTAGTAGAATTCCCCCTAGCTTAAAAAAGCGCTTTTTCCTGGGGATATCCCCAATCCAAAAAAGTTAAGGAGGAGTTATTGTGAAAAAGCTTTTATCTGTTTTAACAATTCTTCTTCTCGCGTCCGCGGTTTTTGCCGGAGGCGAGCAAGAGAAGACAGAAGGACCTATGACTCAAGGTGAGGACAGGACTTTCGTTTACGAATCAATCGGTGATCCCGACAGCCTGGATCCGGCGAAAGCCTACGATTCGGCTTCCTGGGAAGTGATGGCCAATATCTATGAAACGCTGATCGCCTATGACGGCGAGTCAACCAGTGAATTCGTTCCGGTCATTGCCGAAGTGGTTCCGAGCATTGAAAACGGCGGTATTTCCGAAGACGCCAAAACCTACCGGTTCAAAATCCGTGACGGAATCTTTTTCCACAACGGAAGCCCGGTAACCCCGGAGGATGTAGAGTACACATTTGAACGGAACATGGTTGTGGACGCCGACGGCGGTCCGAACTGGGTATGGTATTCCTACTTCCTCGGAACAGGCGGTTCACGGGACGGAGACGGCAACTTTGCTGTTACCTTCGACCAAATCGACAAAGCCGTGGAAGTTGACGGTGACTATGTTGTATTCAATTTAGCCGCACCCTTTCCTCCATTCCTGAGCCTTGTTGCCGCGACTTGGGGATCCATCCTTGATAAGGATTGGGTAATCGAACAGGGCGGCTGGGACGGAACTGAAGCCACTTGGAAAGATTACAACAAGCCTGATGAAATGGAAGAAACTCTCTACGACATCGCAAACGGAACCGGCCCCTATATGCTGGAACGGTGGGAAAAAGATGTTGAAGTTGTTTTGACCCGGAACGACAACTACTGGGGTGAAAAACCCTACTTTGAAAGGGGAATTGCCCGGAAAGTTACCGAATGGGGTACCAGAAAACTGGCTCTTCTGCAGGGTGACGCTGATTCAGTATACGTTCCCGCTCAGTACTACAACGAAATGATGGAAGAAGACGGTGTTTATGATATAGATACCGCTCAGCTTTCCGTTACGGCATTTCATTTCAATTATGAAATCAATACCACTGATAATCCCATGGCGGGTTCAGGTCAGCTGGACGGCCAGGGTGTTCCGAGCGACTTTTTCAAAGATGACGATGTCAGAAAGGGATTTGCCTACGCCTGGGACGGAGAAACATTCCGGCAAGACGTACTCCTCGGCTACGCGAAAGATCCGGTAACACCGGTACCCTTCGGACTTCCCTATAAGGACACCTCTCTGGAAGGCTACGACCTTAACCTTGAGAAAGCAAAGGAACATTTCCAGAATGCTTATGACGGTGAACTGTGGGAAAAAGGCTTCAAGCTGGAAATCCTTTACAACGAAGGAAATGAAGGACGGCAGACCACGGCGCGGATCCTTGCGGAAAATATCACCAGCCTGAATTCAAAATTTCAGATCGAAACCAGAGCGATATCCTGGGCGGAATATCTCGACAAGATCAGAAATTCCACAATGCCTCTGTTTATCATCGGCTGGCTGCCTGATTATCCCGATCCGGACAACTTTGTAACTCCTTTTATGCATTCCGTAAAAGGTACCTTTGCCGCATGGGCAAATTACGAGAATCCAGTCGTGGATGAGCTGATCGACAAAGCAGCGACAACTGTGGATCCTGATAAACGGCAGGAAATGTACTACGCCCTGCAGCAGATCTATGTTGAAGACGTTGTCAGTGTTGTAACAAATCAGCCCGAAGAAAAATGGTTTTTCAACGACAACATCGAAGGGGTTTACTTTAATCCCATGATGTCAAGTCAATTCGACCTGCTTCCCTATCTTAAGAGAGCGAAATAGTCGTATTATTTGATCGAAAAAATCAAGGGTGTCTCCGGCAAGGGGGCACCCCTTTTTTATGTTCGCCTTCCTCAATGTTAAATTTCGATGTTGACTAAAACTGGTTATTTGGGATACCTTGACGGAAGCTGTTTTACGTGACCAGCTCTTCAAAAAAACTTGTACTTTGAGGATATTCCTTTGAATCTTTTTAATTACATTGTCAGAAGACTGCTCCTGCTTATTCTCGTGCTCTTCGGCGTTTCAATTGTAGTTTTTACTATTATGATGATTCTTCCTGCCGGTCAAAGGGTTGCCGTTTATATCAGGACAGAAAAGATCAGACCCGAACAAATTGAATCGTTGATAGACCGCTATGGTTTGAATGATCCCGCTCCGGTACAGTACGCTCGATGGATTGGTTCAATTTTAAAGGGCAATTTCGGGTATTCCATAACGGCGAACGGACCGGTACTTGATGGATTCAAACGCTATTTCCCAATAACCTTTGAGCTTGTTCTATACGCCACGCCGATGATAATAATTTTCGGAATATGGCTGGGTACGCTGGGCGCGGTTCATAAAGACACACCTATTGACCACGGTACGAGGATCTTTGCCATTGTGGGATACTCCCTTCCGACTTTTTGGTTGGGACTGATTCTGCTAATGATCCTATACGGCTTTTTGGGGATATTTCCGCCCGGCTATTTGAGCGAGGCGGGGAAAGATGTTCTTTTCAGCGGTTCTTTCCGCAGATATACCCATCTCATAACCATAGATGCCATTCTTAACTGGCGGTGGGATATATTCGTCGACGCCTTGTACCATCTCGCGCTTCCTGTCATTAACCTTATCCTGCTGAGTTCGGCCCTTATTCTCAGGCTGACCAGATCGAGTATGCTTGAGTCTTTGGGACAGGATTACATTCTGACCGCTGTTGCGAAGGGAGCGGACCGCCGGACCGTTAATATGAAGCATGCCCGGAAAAACGCCCTGATACCGGTGGTTACAATTTCCGGAGTTCTTTTTGCAAATCTGATGGGCGGTATGGTTATTACCGAAACCATCTTTAACCGGCAGGGGATAGGGCTGTGGATGGCCAACGCGGCACGGCAGCTGGATATCCCGGCAATTATGTTCAACACACTGTTTTTAGGAACCGTATTTGTGGTGGTTAATTTGATTGTGGACATCATCTACGCCTATATTGACCCCCGGATACGTCTTTCCTGACAGGAACCAGAAAGGAGTTTTATACCCGATATGGCTGATACTTCAATGAACGCACAGTCGGAAATGGTTCCGGCGAAAAAACCCGATCCTAAGAGCAACAAGAATCCGAGGCTGACCGAATTCATGTTCTCTCTCAAGCGGTTTTTGGGTAATCCCCTCTCGATTATCGGGATCGTAATAATATTGGGATTTCTGCTTGTAGCGATTTTTGCCCCGGTGCTCGCGCCGCCGGAGGAGAATACCACGGACCCGTTTAAGATTCCCCATGACGGATGGTCTACAGCACCTTCTCCCCCCTCAAAGGTTCACCCGTTAGGGACGCTTCCTCAGCAGTACGATATTCTTTACGGTATAATCTGGGGAACCAGAACCGCCTTCAAGATAGGCTTTCTGGTTGTTTTGGCTAACCTGATAATAGGGATTGTACTTGGTTCCATCGCGGGATATTTCGGCGGTGTTTTTGATGAAATCATCATGAGGATTACCGACATCTTCTATGCTATCCCGTTTCTTGTTATGGCCATGGCTTTGGTGGTGGCCTTGGGAAGGGGGTTGTCCGCCATCATTGTGACGCTGATTGTTTTGGGGTGGCCCACCTACACAAGGGTGGTCAGGGGGGAGTTCCTCGCGGCCAGAGACCGGGACTACGTTCTGGCGGCTAAGGCAAGCGGAGCTAATCCGCTTCGGATCATCATGACCCATATCATGCCCAATACGATATACCCCGTCCTGATCGTTGCTTCAATGAATATCGGAACCACCGTTCTCACCGCGGCTGCTCTTTCCTTCCTCGGTCTGGGCGCCGAAATCGGGTACGCGGACTGGGGGCAGATGGTTGCCACCAGCAGAAACTGGATCATCGGACCTTCGGCAAACCGTCTGGCATACTGGTATGTCGTGGTGTATCCGGGACTTGTCATCGCGCTGTTTGTGCTTGGATGGAACCTTCTCGGAGACGCAGCCAGAGATGTATTTGATCCTAAACTCCGGAGGAAATAGATGGAAAAATTATTAGAAACAAAAGACCTCCGGACAAAGTTTTTTACCTTTGAAGGGGTTGTCCAGGCTTTAAACGGTGTCAGCGTTACGGTAAACCAGGGTGAAACCTACGGGCTGGTAGGTGAATCGGGGTGCGGAAAAAGCGTTACCGTCCGCTCCATCATGCGAATCGTTCAGGCACCGGGGAAGATTACTGACGGAAAGATACTTCTTTTCTTCAGTAAGAAGGAGCGGGCAAAAGGGATAGACATTCTCAAACGGAGCGAAGCATATATGCGGACGATCCGGGGAAATGATATCTCAATGATCTTTCAGGAAGCGAGCACCGCCCTGAATCCGGTTTTTTCTATCGGAGCACAGGTAGGCGAAAGCTACCGGTTCCACCGGATGGTGGAAGTGATCGAAGCCACGATAGAGGAGTTGGACCGGAAGTTTCAGGGAAAGGTGAATCCTTTATCCCGGTGCTGGTATAAATTTCAGAAAAGCATGTTTCAGCGGGAGCTGAAGGTTCTGAAGCGGTACAGGGAACGGATTATCGAAATAGATGATGAACTCTACCGGCTGGGAGAGGATGAGGAGAACAGGCATGCGAAACACAACCTGCAGCAGAAGCGGAAACGGATCCCGAAAACTGAACCGTTGGTCTCGTTCATCCGCCGTGTCCCCTTCATAAGACGGTACCGCCGCCGCCTGAATAAGACGATCCGGGGTATGGTGATCGACCTGCTGACAAAATTGGGGGTTCCGAATCCTCAAAACATCGTTGACCGGTATCCCCATGAATTGTCCGGCGGAATGCAGCAGCGGATCGTTATCGCCATCGCATTAGCCTGTAATCCGGTTCTCCTTATTGCCGATGAACCTACATCGAATCTGGATGTTACTATTCAGGCGCAGATTGTCAAATTGATTAAAGAACTAAAGGATACGGTCATCACGTCGGTCGTCTTTATAACCCATGATTTGGGACTTGTAGCAGAAGTCTGCGACCGGGTAACGGTGATGTACGCGGGGGATACCTGTGAAACCGCGCCGGTAAAAGAGCTTTTTAAGAATCCTCTTCATCCTTATACGCAGGGACTGCTTGAATCGGTTCCTAAGATGGATCAGAAGGGAGCCCTTCAGACCATCAAGGGGACCGTTCCGAATCTGATACATCCGCCGACGGGATGCCGATTTCATCCCCGGTGCCCCCACGCCATGGAAATCTGCAGCCGGGAAAAACCGCCTGTTACGGAATTTTCTCCGGATCATACCGTTTCCTGTCATCTTTATCCCCGTGAGGAGTACAATAATGGGTGATACCCTGATTGATATCAGAAAACTGAAGAAATATTATCCCGTAAAAGCCGGTGTCTTTAAACGCCATGTAGCCGATGTAAAGGCCGTGGACGAGGTGGATCTCAAGATCAGCAAAGGCGAATGTATCGGCCTGGTCGGTGAATCAGGCTGCGGGAAAACTACGCTCGGGAAAACGATTCTGCGGCTCCACGAATCCACCGCCGGCCGGATATACTACGGCCAGGATGCCGGGGATATTGAGCGGATCGAGGAAGATTTATCTTCAAAAGACTCAGGTGTACGTTCAGCCGCGAAATACAAGCTGAAAGGTATCGACCTTACCAAAATACCTTCATCAAAGTTTAAGCGGCTCAGGCAAAAACTGCAGATTGTTTTTCAGGATCCTTCAAATTCCCTTGATCCCAGGATGCTTGTTAAAAATATCATCGCGGAACCTCTTATCTCTCAGGGACTCGCTTCCGGCAGAGAATCTGACGACCGGGTGCGGGAGCTTCTGAAAACCGTCGGCTTAGCCGATGAACACCGGATGCGGTACCCCCACGAGTTTTCAGGAGGACAGCGGCAGCGGATAGCCATCGCCAGGGCTCTTGCCACCAATCCCGACTTCATTCTGATGGATGAGCCCACCTCGGCCCTGGATGTATCGGTTCAGGCACAGATTCTCAATCTACTCAAGCAGCTCCAGGGTGAGTTCGATCTTACCTACCTGTTCGTTACCCATCACCTTTTGGTGGTAAAATACATTAGTAACCGGATCGCGGTGATGTATTTAGGCAAAATAGTGGAACTGGCGGAAACGAAAGTTTTTTTCGAGAACCCGCTGCACCCGTATTCCAAGGCCCTCCTTTCGGCTATACCGATTCCCAACCCGGATATGCAGCGGGAAAAGATCATTCTCTCCGGAGATGTACCGAACCCCATCGATCCTCCCTCGGGATGCAGATTCCATCCCCGATGCCCCTACGCGAAAGAGGTGTGCAGGGAAATCGAACCTCCTTTAGCTGAAGTTAAACCGGGAAGAGTAACCGCATGTCACCGGTGGGATGAAATATAAATACTGGATTTGCCCAATACTGACCCTTTTCCTCCTTTTCGTACCCTTTTCCGTCTCCGCGAAAGCGGTTACTGAAACATATGAAGCGGAGAAGACTGAAATTCCTGAAATCTTTACCATTGCCGCCGCCCAGCCGGTAGTGACAGTAGATCCTCATTACGCTGTTTTTCCTATGGAAATTGAGGTTTCAAAAGCTCTTTTCCCGGGGCTCTTTAAACATTCTCCGGACGACGGAGGCGCTGTAAACGATTTAACGGAAAGCTGGGAGGTAAGTGAAGATTCAACTGTTTATATTTTCCATCTGAAACGGGAGTACTGGAGCGATGGAGTGCCGATAACCGCTCAAACAGTTGCCGATTCCTGGTTGAGGATACTGTCTCCTGACTCCGGTGCTCCTTACGCGTGGTACCCGTCAATGAACATCAGCGGTGCTCTCGAGTACAGCCTGGGCACGGCCCTGGCGTCAGATGTTCAGATAAAAGCGATGGACGATTATACCCTCTACGTGGGGCTGTCCAGACCCCTTCCTGTTTTTCCGGAATTACTCACCCACCACTCTTTTTTGGTTCTGCCGATCCATGTAATCCGGAGGGAAGACCGTGACTGGGAAACGACCGACAGCATGGTCACCTCCGGTCCGCTGTCGTTAAAACACCGTTCCGGCGACGGGCGGCTTACCCTGTCTCAAACCCGGAACGGGTATCCTTCAGAGATTGTTATAACCCCTGTTTCGCCTGAAGATGTCCCGAATGGATATCATGAAGGCGAAACCGACTGGGTGCCCCACCGGATGATGGAAGAAACTTTGCTTCCCGGGACCGATTTACAGGAATCTCCATATTTCGGTCTCTATTTCGCGCTGTTCCGGGGAGATACGGAACCGCTCGACGATCCGCGGGTCAGGAAAGCCCTTGCCCGGGTAATTGATAGAAAAAAACTGACTGCCGGTGTCATGAATGGAGCTGTTTTTCCTGCCTGGGGGGTTATTCCCGAGATGGAGCATTATCCCTCCGGCGGAGCCGGGGGACTCGATCTTACCGCGGCGAAACAGCTTTTATCTCTTGCCGGATTTCCCGGCGGAAAAGATTTTCCGGTGCTCACCCTGCTTTACCGTGCTGAACCGGGAGAAATTGACCATCCGAAAATCGCGGAATATCTTTCCAAGGCATGGAAGGAACAATTAGGAATTATTGTTCATCCTGTCGGACGAAACGAAGAGGCGTACCTCAGCATGCTCGATAAGGGCAGGTTCGATATTGCCCTTACCGGCTGGTATGGCGATTATCTTGACCCTGAAGCCCTTCTGGGACTGTTTCATTCCGAAAGTTCCTTCAACGCGGGGGGATACTCGGACCGTGAATATGACAGCTTGTTAAAGGAAGCCGAATCTGTTCTGATAACACAAGATTCGGACAGGATTGTCAGAATGAGGATACTCAAACAGGCTGAACAAGTGCTTCTAGATAAAAACCAGGCTCTTATTCCCCTGTTTTATCCCCAGCGGCGGAATTTTATCGATCTTAATGAATGGGGAGGATGGTATCCCAATCTTCTCGATGTACATCCCTTGGAAGCAATCCATTACCGGAGCGGCAATTCCCGGTGATCACATTCGCATTAAAATTTATAAATTGTTTTATTACAAGC
>CAYLLE010000062.1:0-20184 GCA_964384485.1 uncultured Spirochaetales bacterium
CGATCTAAATTTATATATTATATGAAATTATGGCCTTTTCTTAGTCACAGAAGGATTTGACCGGGATTTGCTGAGGTGTACCGCGATGATGATCACAAGGGCCGCGGGATAGGACTGCTGACCAGCACACCGGTTGCGTGAATTTTGCGACAGCATTTAAAAAATTCCGGGCCGCACCGTTGACCGGGAATTCATGAAACCGTATAATTTCCGGGATATGAAAAAGACCGCGATTTTTTTAATTTGGTTTGCCCTGATGACAGCACAGCCGGTTTTGTCCCAGGTTGAAGAAGGTGAACTTCTCTATCTTCGGGATCCGAATCCCAGATTCCACGGCCGGGCTGTTGAGGAGCTTCAGAAATTCCTCGTTTACAGCGGTTATGATATCGGCAGGGACGGCGTGGACGGCTGGTTCGGCAAGGACACGGAGAAAGCGGTGAAAGACTATCAGGAATCGAACGGCATGGCCAGAACAGGCCGCGTCCTCTACGGACGTTTTCCCCGGGATCTGGAATGGAACACTTCCGTCACCGCATGGAATGAGGAGGCCGTTCCAGAACCAAACCCGGCTCAAATAAAGGTGCCTGAATCCGAAACAGGGATCCGGACCTATTACGGAACATATAAACTGCGGCGGGAAGTAAAGAACGGAGTGCGGTACTTCGACTATATTTTATCGCCGTCCGGCCGGTTTCTTGCCTACCGCTATTATCATCCGGAGATGGATCCCAGTGCCGGGATGCCCGTCTACGTATACGATATTCTGACGGAAAAACAGAAGATCCTCTATCCGTATGAAGCCGCCGATACAACAACAGCAGGATTAGCGGGAGGCGCTTTTTCCGATTTCTACTGGATAGATGATGATAAAATGCTGCTCAAAGCGTATCTTGTGTTTTCCGCGGGTTCAGAAAAAACCGTGGCTGTTCTGTTTATATCCTTAAATTGAATTTCAATGCGAATGAAATCACCGGAAATTACTTGTTGACTAACACTTTTCTTTCCCCTATGTTAGTGAAATATCAACGGAAGGAGTAACGGAGTGAGGAAAGAGAGCAAGGTAGCAAAAGGATGGTGGGACTATACCACACTTGATGATGATATATTGGACGCGGCGGCAAATCTTTCCGCGGAGGATCTGCTCGGACTTGCCAGACCCGGATTCGAGATCCGTTTTTTTGACACTCTTGAAGAGTTCTACACCGCAGAAGCAATGGAGTACGTAAAAGTATGGTCTCAATCCACAGCCGATAATCCCAAAGGGATCTGTGGTCCCATCGGTCCTACCGAACAGCTTCCCTTGGTTGCCCGCATCGTTAACGACCTGGAACTGGATGTCCGGGACGGCCATTTTTGGGGTATGGATGAATGGTATGTCGACGCAAAAGCCGTTTCCCGGGAACACCCTTTAAGTTTTGCCAAGGCTGATTTGGATCTCTGTTTTAACCGGATCGATAAAAAGCTCAGGATGCCCGATTCTCATCTTCACTTCCTTACGGAAGAAAATGTCGCTGATTATACCGATTCTTATGATCAAATCGACTGCCGGATCATGCAGGGAGGGCAGGGGGAGGTAAAGCACTGGGCCTTCAATGATCCGCTTCCGCGAACGGGTAAACATGCCGATACGCCGCCGTCTCCGGAAGAATACCGGAAACTTTCCGCCCGGGTTGTGGATCTTCATCCCATGACGCTTATCCAGAACGCCCGTACTTCCGGAGGAGGCGTAGTGCAGAACGTACCGTCCCAGGCTCTGACCGTGGGTCCTGTGGAAACCTGGAAATCCGGGAAAGTTTCGATATGGCACGCCGGCGGACACGACAACCCCTTCGGGATGCGGCTGACCGCGCTAATGATCAGCAGGAAGATAGTCGACTCCGCGGTACCCATGTCTCTCCTCGCGGATCACCCGGATGTGCGGTTCAGCTACTACCGGCCCGGCATCGGAACATGTCAGGCCGAAATGCATTAAGGTCATGGCTGCCGAACGGGTCTTTGCCCTTGCCGCTCATCCTGACGATATCGAGTTCATGATGAGCGGTACTCTGTTTCTCCTCAAGGAGCAGGGGCTGGAAATTCACTACATGAATCTGGCCGACGGTTCATGCGGATCGGCGGAGATGGATCCGGATCAGACAGTGAGAGTCCGGGAGCAGGAAGCCCGGAACGCTGCCGCGTACCTGGGAGCGGTTTATCATCCCCCGCTGGCAGTCGATCTCGAAATCACTTATAATATTCCTCTCTTAAAAAAAACCGCGGCAGTATTCCGTGATATCAAGCCGGATATCCTGCTGCTTCAATCTCCCCAGGATTACATGGAAGACCACATCAATACCGTCCGGATCGGCGTAACTGCCGCCTTTTCCCGGGGAATGCCGAATTTCTCTACCGACCCGGAGCATACCCCCGTCCCGGGAGACGCGGCTGTTTATCACGCCCAGCCGTACGGTCTCCGGGGGCCCCTGGGTGAAATGATCGTTCCCCATTTTTTTGTGGATGTTGAAAAAGTAATGGAAAGGCGGATCGAAATGCTCGCCATGCACCGGAGTCAGAAAGAATGGCTTGACCGGAGCCAGGGGATGGACTCGTATCTCCAGATTTCCCGGGATTTCTGCCGGGAGACCGGTGAGCAGAGCGGCCGGTTTACCTATGCTGAAGGATGGCGGAGACGGAACCCCCTGGGGTTCTCCGGATCCGGAACTGATCCGCTCCGGGAAGTACTTGGTGATTACGTCTTTACGCCTGAGTAGGATTTGCCTGGTAAAACCGGAATCCGGGAAGCCGGTACTACTTGCTGCTTATCTATGCAATTCCTTATGCAGTTCAGTATAATCGGGAGTTTAAAAACGCTTTCCTTCCAGGGCCTGGGCCGTGTTGATTTTCATCGCCCTGAAAGAAGGAATAAGGCTGCCGAGAACTCCAGTGATCACCGCCACACCCGCGGATGCAAGGTACTGCCAGATCCGGAAATCAGCATAAAACCGTTCTCCGAAGGGGATCGGCAGATCATCCGGCATATACCGGGTGATGTCGATTCCGACGGACCCGAGGAAGTACGCCGCGGGTATACTTAATAAGACGGCGAAGACCGATGAAAGCAAAGCGATACTCAATCCTTCAGCGAGGAATAATCCGAAGACTTCCTTTTTCTTCATGCCGATAGCCCGCATTGTGGCAATTTCACCGGTACGTTCCTGGATGGTCATGGACATGGAGTTTAGGATACCGATGATGATCAGGACATAAAGAATAATCAGCATCATCCAAAAGGCGGCGCTGTCTCCCTGAACAGCCGAAACGGTTGTCTGGGCGAAATCCTTCCAGATCCGCGCATCCGCGGCTATGCCGAGTTCATCGAAGGCGGCGCTTATTTCAGGGATTACCGTCTCTTCATCATACCCCGGTTTCAATGCAACAATCAGTTTGGTAATGCCGTCCTTCATGCTCAGGAGAGAGCTCATGGTCGCGATGTCGGCATAAAGCACCTCTTCGTCCAGGGCAGGATATCCAAAATCGAAAAGACCCTTTATCCGTGCTTCCGTAACGTTCTGCCCCCCGTCCCTGTCAACAGCTTTCATGGTGATGAAGTCACCGACGGTTACCCCGATTTTTTCCGCCAAAGGCTTTCCCAGGAGGACACCTCCCTGATCATCAAGGTATTCACCTTCCGCGATATACTCATCCAGGACGGTCACCTGTTTTTCTGCTGCCGGATCTATCCCCCGTCCCACCAGCCTGATGGAACTGCCGCGGATTATCATCTGGAGACTGGTTACGATTCTGCCTGCGGCGGCTTCCACACCGGGAAGGGATTCGGTTTTCTCCTTGAGCTCCCTGTAAGGAGACAGGGTAAGATCAAGAGGAAATCTTGCCGCCTTGCCGTAATAGGACTCCGGGAGGACCTGGATATTTCCCGTTTCAAAGTCGATCAATGCCTGGTAGAGATAGGTACTGTAGCCTTGAACCCAGCCGACCCCCATGATCATTAGAAATACTGCTATGATTAATGCGGTCATGTTGAGAATAGATCTGCGTTTATTTCTTCGGACATTGCGAAAACCTAACAAGAACAGTTCCATTCGATTCTCCTTTCTCTTCCTACAGCTGATCCGCCAGCATGGCCGTAATGTTTTTCCGGGAACTCACATAGGCGGCATACAGCGATCCGGCTGCCGAAATAATGATCCCTGCTATGAAGCTCCTTACAACTGTTAAGACAGTCAGCTCAGGATATATAATCCGGGATATTCCGAAACTTTCCGTAAAATTCCCCGCGTTAATACCGGACCGGGCGGCAAGAAGGGTCAATCCTATCCCGAAAACAAGTCCCCCAAAGCTGCCGAGTATTCCCTGTATTGTTCCTTCCGTAACAATCATGCCTGCCTGCTGCCGCTTTTTCAGTCCCAGAGCCCGAAGACTTCCGTATTCTCCTGTTCTTTCAAACACGTTCATGAGTATGGCGTTTGTGATGACCGTGGCGGTTACGATTATCACCAGAAGATCAATGAACCAGATAAACAGATCGAACAGTTCAAAGGCAACGATAAAACTGCCGTGGATTTCACGCCAGGTCTCCGCTTCCAAATCGTGTTCATTCAGGATCCCGGAAAGCTCCTTTTTGACTGAACCGGCCTGGTCGGGATTTTCAAGATTGATTCTGATTTCCAGGGTTCCCTCCCCCAGATAGAGCAGTTCCTGAGCAGCGCTGTGGGTAATAAAAAAGTGATTCGTGTCGAATTGCTGGTTTCCGGTTTCAAAAAGACCGGAAACGGTAAACTCCATATAAAACGGACTTCCGGTGGAATCCTGGCTCAGAACGATCAAGGGAGCGCCGGTATCTGTTTCCAGTAACCCGGCGGTTTGCTTTGAAATCAGGATGCTGCTTCTATCTCTGAGGCCGGACCCGGTCTTGATGCTTCCCAGGGCTTTCCGGTAGTATCGGCTCTCTTCGGTGATGCCGATGCCCAGGGCAGGGAGATTGATATCGTTATTGAACAGGAGTGAGCCGAAAAGGATGAGCGGTTCCGTCACCGCGACCTTTTCCGTTTCCTTTATTTTATCGATGATTTCATCCTGATTCTCTATCGAATATTCCAGAGGATAAGGCTCCAATGAATCTGAAAAGCCTTTCTTATGGATCTGGATATGACCTGAATCCTGATAAATTCTTTCAAAAAATGAGGACTGCATCCCCTTCATCAGAGATTCCACAAAGACCATAACCAAAACGGAAAGACCGACGGCAAACAGGATGACCGCCGTCCGCTTGCCGTGGGCTTTTATATTGAGCAGTGCTACCTTGAAGAATATCACCGTTTATCCTCCACGTCTTCTATAAGGCCGTCCCGCAGTTTTATTTTCCGGTCCGCGTATTGTACCACCTCCGGGTTGTGGGTAGAAAAAATAAAACTCACTCCCTGATCCCGGTTCAACTTCTGCATAAGATTGACGATCATGGAACCTGTTTCACTGTCCAGGTTTGCGGTCGGTTCATCGGCAATCACCAGCTCCGGATTGTTGACCAGTGCCCTGGCAATGGCAACCCGCTGCCGCTGTCCCCCGGAAAGCTCATCCGGTTTATGATCAATGAAGTCGCTTAACCCTACAGCCGCAATCAAATTTTCAGCTGTGCGGCGCCGTTTCTTCTTGGAAGATTTTTCCAGTATCATCGGGAATTCAACGTTTTCCCGTATATTGAGTACCGGTATTAAGTTGAAGGTCTGGAAGATGAATCCGATCCGCTTGAGTCTGATATCCGCGCTTTTTGAATCGGAGTAACTCGATACATCAATTCCGTCAATCTCTACTGTTCCTTTTGTTGGATGATCGATGCAGCCTACAATGTTGAGCAGGGTTGTTTTACCACATCCCGATGGACCTTGAATCGACAGGAACTCCCCCCGGTCCAGACTGAACGATATCCCCTTAAGGGCATGAACCCGGGTTTTTCCCAATGGATACACTTTTTCAACTTCTTTGACATTTAAGAGCATGATTCCTCCTTAAAAATGGATCCTCGTTCCGGCACCGGCTGTTATCCTGCCCGGAGGTTCCGTCAGGGCAGGATAACTCCCGAATTCCGTTAGCCCTGCTTCTCCGGCGTACCAGTTAAGGGTGATAAAAAAATCAATATTCCGCAGCACCGTTAGAGTAAAACTGTGATTGAAGACACCGCTTAAATCGGTCAAGTTGAGGAGCCCGGTGTGATTTGTCCGCATAAATCCGGACATGTCCGCCGTAAACGAAAAGGCGCTGTAATGCTTGCCAAGAAGTCCCGGCGTGAATCCGGTTTCTGTTTCCGGCGGCAGCGAGAGAATCAAATCTAATTCATTCCCGGTATAACCCCTGGAGTCGAAGCGGTATTCCGCGGCGGCGGAAAAACTCACAGAACCGGTTCGGTTCCACTGAATCCCTCCGGTAAACAGCGGGAAAACCGTTCCGGAGGCATTTTGCCGAATGATGCCGTTTCCGGAAGGAACAGGATACTGCCGGCTGTTGATAAACTCCCCGGCTCCGGAAAGGTAGAAGGTAAAATCCCCTGCCTGGAGTCTCAACTCTCCGGCCGCCCGGAGATTTTCTTCATACCGGTAACCTCCGGTAAAAGCGAGTTCCACAGGGGGCAGAAACCAGGAAATCCGGGTCTGGTAAACGAAATTTTCCCAGAAATGCGGAGTCTCCGAAGTCAAAGCTTCTCCGAAAGAAAATACGGTCTCCCAGCTCCCGGAAATGCCGAAGTTTAGGACAGACGTTATTCCGAGATAATCTGCCTGTTCTCCTGCCGGCATGGAACTGCCGGTTGAGAGGGAATATCCGGTAAATAAAAATCCCAGACCGGGATCGGATAACTGTTTACCGCCGAAAACGGTTAGGTTATCTGTTAAATACAAGCTCATGTACGCGGTAAGTACCTGGTATTCAGGATGGGAGCCGGGCGACACCGAGAGCCGGTGGGAACCGTTAAACGCTCCCATGGAGCAGGGGAGAGTATGCCGCAGAGTTACAGACGAAATACCCGTGAAAAACTTTTCGTTCTCCGCCGGCATAAAGCTGACCGCTGTCCTCGCCTCGACATTGCCGTATGTTTCCATATTTTCCGAAGAAACAGCAGATACCGCGATAAAGAAACAAGAAATCAGGAATATCTGTTTCATATTGTTACCTCGTCAGATAAGACAGGTTGAAGTAGCGGTCATTGACTGTATTTAGAAGTTCCATTTCTTCGATGTTCATGACAGTAAATGCTCCGTCCTGCACCATTGAAGTCATTTTCATTGTCGAAGGCCGGTGTTTTTCCGCCATTTGCTTAAAATCCGTCAAAATCATCCGTTTGAACAGGATTCCGGATTTTGAATAGTATTCCATTCGGAGGGGCATATTGTCGCTCTTTCTAAGCCATATAACTATTTTTCCGTAGGGAGCTTTGCCGTGTTTCGCTTCCGCTATAATAACCGTGGTGTCCGTTTCTCCTAAATCAGGATGAGAAATCGTTTCGGGATCACCGAAACGGGCGGTGTAATCGTCTGAGTAATGCAGGTCGCTCACGTCGCTGTTCGAAAAAACACTGTTCTGAAACGATTCTTTCGGTGACAGCCTGATGGCTCTCTGGGAATTTGATTTCGGTATGTACATCCAGAGATCTTCATCCTTTTGAAGAAACCTGGTGCCCCTGGAGCGGGCGGGTGAGAGTATTTCCATGAAGGTTCCCTTTTCATCATGATGATACACCTCCAGCCTCATGCGGCTGTCTTTGCCGTCGGGCTTACGGGTATCCATGGAGGCAACCATCCGGAACGTGTCAGGATACAGTACGGTTTCCGCGCCGGTAAGCAGCGTCATTGGATCAGTTCCTGAGCTTTGATTCTGGCTGCATACGGGGGAAAATACCAAACATGTCAAACAGAATATCAAAGTACTGTGTTTCATCATAAAGCTCCTTCTTTCGTTAGTCCTTTAATTCACCAAGGAGTCCCTGGATAAATTCTATATAGGAGAGATACATTTTTTTTCCTTCCGGCGCGGCATAGTAAACGGTAGCGGCATCAGTTCCGGTTATCTCTTTCTTTTTAACCGCGTACCCTTTCTGGATAAGTTTTTCCAGATGACTGTACAGCGCGCCATCCGTCAATTTCATCCTCCGCTTCAGCGCGATGAAGGAACAGCCCTCCTCCTGATACAGGATTGTCATAATTGAGAGTCTTGTTTTTTCGAAAAACGTACTGTCGAATCTGGTGTATAGTTCATTCACCCTTTTTCTCCAGAAACCGGGCATGTATTCCGGTGATAATATAGACAGCTCCGGAAAAAAGCCCCGCCGCCAGGTACCATTCCGGCCCGGATACTCCCGTCAGCAAGATAGTGATACCGATAACAAGAAGGCCGTAAAGTTCCGTGAAGAGGGACCGGTAGGAAAACAGGATATAGATTAAGAGAACCGAAGCAAGGAGAATCATTATCATGCCCGGGGATAGAAGACCATTTTGATAAAGGACCTCCGCGGTTATCAACACTATAGAAAAGATAACTCCCCCGGTAAGGGAAAAAAGGATGAACCGGCGGCCGAACAGGGGAGCTGCTTTTTTTCTCATCATATCCAGCCACGCGGTAATTTCTGTAATCACCACAAGGATAAGTCCGGGAATCCATACGGCAAGCAACGCGGAACCGGCGGCAGGACTCCACACGTAATGAATTCCCGTTCCCAGGGCTATAATCGATCCCCAGACGAGAAAGGCCCAGTAAGATAGAAGTGATCGCTCCTCATGACTGTAGAGGATATCTTTTATCATCCCCACATCTTTTAGATACGCGTCTATCTCTTTTCTTTTTTCCTGCTCGTTCATAGCACCTCACTTTATAACGCAAAGTAACTTTCTAAGATAAAGTTATTGCATTTGTCAATAACCGTCAACCCGGAAATTGCCGGCCCGCTAAAAGCAATTCCCGGTCAACACCTCGTGAGATTTAGAAGTGGCCATAATTACATATAATATATAAATTTAGATCGGGTTGACCGGAAATTGCCGCATATTTTTTTTTCGGAAAAGCGGCAATTTCCGGTGATTCCGCTTTATCTAATTACTTGTAATAAAACAATTTATAAATTTTTATGCGAGTTTCATCACGGGAATTGTTGCCCGATAATTTCCACATTGACCACGCTTGGGAAAGCCGGTATTATCACGGGATGTCTTATGCTTTTAGAAAATGGTTCTCCGGTATTCCCCTCCTTTCAGAGGACATTAAGCTCTACAGATTTATTTTGATGTTAGGTCCGCTTGTAATTTTGGCAGGCTACGGGATCACCCATCTTTTTCAATTCCCATATAAAGACCCGTTTATGCCGCGACTGATTGTTTCAGCCTACGGAATAGTTGTTTTCGCTTCATCATTCAAGGTTAGTCTCGTTAAAAATCAGCTTAAGTATTTCATGTACTTTTTTCTGCTTATCCTGTACTTGTGGCTCCTGATGCTTACCTGGCTTAATAATTTTGATGCAATCTTTCTGCTGTGGGTGCTCATGTATGTTTATGCCGCGTTCCTGGTCTTTAGAAGTGTCGGCTTGCTGGTCATTTTCGGTTTGATTGTGCTTATCTCTATGCCGGTAAGCTATTTTCTCTCACCTGATCCGCTGGTATCTGAAACCTTCCTGGTGTATTACCTGGCCGGCGGCATAGTTGCTTCCGCGGTATCTGTCTGGATGATTTCCACAAGGCTTCGGGAAATTTCCAAACAGCGGATGTTCCTCGGAGAAATGCGAAAGGCCAGGCGAAGACTCAATCAGGCGGAGCGGCTCGCCGGTATCGGATATTGGGAGCTGAACACGCGCACTAATGAGCTGTTTATAAGTCCGGGGTACCGGAGAATTCTTGATATTACTGAAGATCACCGGATTAGCCGCACAGAGCAGATCTTTAATTTCATCGTTGAAGAAGAACGGCAGACGATAAAGAATTCGGCCCTTGAGGGGGACTGGAAAAAAGATCTTCAATTCAGGATACAGTCAGGAGCCGGTGATATTAAGGTTATAAACTCGGTGGGGGCTTCTACCGATTCGGAAAACCGGATGTTCGGTTATGTTATCGACATTACCAGTCAGCATAAGGCTGTCCTGGAAAAGGAGGTTCTGCTCCGGGAAATACATCACCGGGTCAAGAATAACCTGCAGATTATCCTGAGCATGCTCAGGCTTCAGCGGAATTTGGTTCACGGTTCAAAGGAAATACTTGATGCCGAAGCAAGGATTCGCACGATCGCCCTTATTCACGAAGAACTCTACAGTTCCCATGATCTTACCGCCATAAACCTTTCCAATTATCTGAAAAACCTGCTTCGCTTTCTTATGGAGGTGTACCGGTCGCCCGAGACTGCGGTTGACATCAAGATACATCTGCCGGAAGTTTCGGTCGATATTGACCGTGCTATTCCGTGCGCCTTGATTATAACCGAATTGGTAAGCAACGCCATGAAACACGCCTTTCCCGGCAGGAGCCGGGGGATTATTGAACTTTCTGGGAAGACGGCGGAAACCGAATTGTCCCTGACCGTAAAGGACAACGGAACCGGTTATTATCCTGAAGAAGGAAAAGACAGCGGCTCCCTCGGGATGAACCTTATTTCGTCTCTTACCTCACAGCTTTCAGGGACCCTCCGGACCGAGAACACACCCGGGTATACCGCTACCCTCAAGATCGATCTTAAAGATCCTGACGGCTCCTCCGGTTTGCCCGGTTCGGTTTAGTCACCTGAATAAAATATCCGCTGCGGGACGATTCTTCCGTTATCATGGTGCCCCCGATCTGTTTTACCAATTCCGTGATCAGTGTTGATCCCAGGCCTCCGGATTCGCGCTGTTCCTGAGGAATACCGGGACCGTCATCGGCGTACACTAAACTGAACGATTCAGATGTCCCGGTAATCTTTAATGTTATTTCTCCGCCGTCCCGGCCGGAAAAGGCATGTTTCAGTGAATTCCATATAAACTCTGTGACGATTAGACCGAGGGGAAGCAGGGTATCCATGTCAAGAGGTATTGAATCAACCGCGAAATTTTTTTGTATACCGCCGGTTATATTCGGCGCCATATCGAATATGTTATGGATTATGCCTTGTATGTAATCAGCAAGATTTATTCTGGATAAGTCCCTGCTCTTATAGAGCAGATTATGGACTTCGGTTATTGAATGTACCTGCCGGGACAAGGCTTTGAATCTTTCTGCGGTGCCGGGATCATTGCACGACATCTCCTGGAGGCTGATGAAACTCTCAACCATGGCCAGATTGTTTTTAACCCGGTGGTGAATTTCCCGCAGCAGAATTTCTTTCTCCCGGACCGACCGGGTAAGCCGCATGGTAAGCTCCCGCTTGTGGAAATACCGCCCCAGCATTTCCGCGGCCGCCCGGAGCAGCTCGATATCTTCCTGTTTCCACTGCCGTTCCTCAAAAGTATCGTCAAATCCGATAAATCCCCACCATTTAGTCTGAGTGATCACCGGGATGACCAGGATAGTTTTAATATTTTGGGATGCAAGAATCCCCTGTTCTTCCCTGGGAAAGGTCCGCACGGCCCCCTGGATACATTCCCCGTCCATCAGCAGCCGCTCCCAGCGGGTGAATCCGCGGCTGTACGGGATATCTTTGAGGACCGGGTTGTCCTTTTGGGGAGAAACGCCGGGGCTGCAGACTTCATCCGTCTGTGTCATGAGCAGGTCTCCCTCCGGAGACTGGGAATTCCTGAAAATATACACCCTGCTGCATTTAGTGGTATTCCGCAGTCTATCAAGCACCCGCTGAACAGTTTCTTCCGGATCTTCCAACAATATACGGGAAACCGAAGAAATAGCTTTTTCGTATTCGATCCGTTTTATTAATTCATTTTTCTCTTTATTCATTCCTATCCGGACCTAATATACACCTGATAAATTATTAATCCAATAAATTTGCACTGCTGCATTAAAGTGTTTAAGCTATATAGAAGTATTAATATATTACAATATTGTAAGGATTTAATGGGAGTTTTACTAGATTTGAATAGAAAACACAGTAATAAAAAAAGTTCCGAAGAAAAAGAACAGTGGTACAGCCGACTGCTTCGATCCATTTCCGACAGCGTTTACATTTTGGACCGTGAGTGGCGGATTGTGCTGGTAAATCAGTCCGCTCTTGATTATACCGGGCTAAGCAGGGACCAGCTTATAGGAAATCCTCTTCCCGAGCTTTTTCCGGGAATTGAGAACACCAATATCTTTGTGATGTTCCAGCGGGTGATGGAACTGCGTCAGCAGGGTTATCTGGAAACTTCCTTCACGTTTCCCGACGGAAGGACCGGCTGGTATGAAATATACGTTTATCCGGTTCCGGAAGGTATATTCTGTATATCAAAAGACATTACCGAGAAAAAAAAAGCGGAGGATGCGCTCAATCGGAGCCGGGAAGAGTACCGGCGTCTAGTGGAGCATTCCCGGGACATCATTATCCGGTTCAACAGCGAGGCCGTACCCGTTTACGTGAGTCCGGCTGTTACGGAGATTCTCGGATATTCCGAATCGGAAGCGGTGGGAATGAATCTCCGGGATGTAATTTTTAAGGAAGATATTGGGGATGTTTATGAAGTGTTCTTCAATAATATACAGGCAATAAAGAAGACCACCCTACGGCAGATCAGGGTGCGTCATAAATCGGGACAAACGGTGTGGCTCGAAATGCGGGGGACCTATCTGTATAACGAAGACGGTTCATTCGACAGTCTCCTTGCCACCCTGCGGGATATAACCGAGAATAAACAAGCTGAAGAACAGATACACCGTCTTTTAGAAGAGAAGGAACTTCTTATAAGGGAAATCCATCATCGTGTTAAAAATGATTTGGGTATGATCAACGCTCTCCTGAATATTCAGGCTGAACAGCATTCCGACGAAAAGGTAAAAGAGTCCCTCACGGCAGCCGCAAACAGGATAGGTGTTATCCAGCGGGTATATGAACGTCTCTATCAGCGGGACAATTCAAAAGAAATTGACCTGCAAAGTTTAGGCATCAGCCTGATAGAAGAACTCCGGCGAGGCACAATTCCGCAGTCCTGTTCCGTGGATTATCAGCTTGAAAAAATCATATTGAATCCCGGAATGGCAATTTCTATCGGTATAATCCTGAACGAACTGATCACGAATTCGGTAAAATATGCTTTCCCCCGGGAAGAAGGTGAAATCCGGATAACCGCCGGTCAGCCCGAAGAGGGACTGCTCCGGCTGGTATACCGGGATAACGGTACCGGTCTTCCGGCAGATGTAATGGAGAAAAAAAACACGGGATTTGGATTGATGATGATCGATGCCATTGCCAAACAGTATTCCGGGACGTTCCTTCTGGAAGAGGATGACGGTGCCGTATTTCAAATAGATCTTCAAATATAGTTGTTCCTATTCCAGCAATTTCCGGTCAACCCGATCTAAATTTATATATTATATGAAATTATGGTCGCTTCTCAATCACAAAAGGAGTTGACCGGGATTTGATGTTCCTATTCTTAAAATTTTTGTGTAGACTGCTTTCAATCACAGGAGGAAGGTACATGACCATATCTCAGTCCGACAAAAAAATACTCAGAGAACTCGCGAAACGTACAGCGGAGATTGCGGCACTGCCGCAGCAGGAAGAGCGTATTCGGGAGTGGAAGCAGCTTAACAGCCTTAACGCGTCCCGTCCCATGGTCATGATTGATCAGATTCCGTGGCATGAAATGAACGTGGATGATGAACTTACGCTGAAAACAAAAGATCCCTTCCTCAGGGGAATCGAGCAGTCCCTCCGGCGCACCCTTTATAAGTGGAACCACATGCGTGTCGATATGGTCGTCGATCCCTGGATCGATATCCGGAAGACGGTACGGGGAACCGGCACTGGAATCATAACAAAAGAACAGGTGTCGGTTATGGATGCTGATAACTCCGTGGTCGGTCATTCCTATGAAGACCAGCTGCAGACCGAGGATGATCTTGAAAAAATTACGATGCCCGATCCTGTTTTAGATGAAGAGGCAACCCGGGAATCTGAGGAAACGGCAAGAGAAATATTCGACGGCATCATTGATATCCGAATGCAGGGAGTTGATCCAAGTTATGCTATGTGGGACCGGTTGGTGCAGTGGCATGGTGTGGAAAAATCAATTATAGATCTCCTTGACCGGCCCGATTTTATCCACAAGATGATGGAACGGTACACCATGTCCATGATTGCCCTGACGGATAAACTGGAAGAACGGGGACTCTTCTGTCAGCCCCAATCCCTGATCCATTGTACCGGCGCCTACACCGACGAACTTCCCGCTCCGGGATTCAATCCGGAAAAGCCGAGAGCGAAAGACCTGTGGGCCATGGGAATGGCTCAAATTTTTGCCACCGTTTCTCCGGCCATGCATAAAGAGTTTGAGATTGATTATGTGAAGAAATGTTTCGAAAAATTCGGCCTTGTCTATTACGGCTGCTGTGAACCCCTCCATCTGAAGGTCGGCATTATCCGGGAGCTTCCGAACGTACGGAAAATTTCCATGAGCCCCTGGGTGGATCAGGAGAAAGGTGCGGAAAGCATCGGGAGTGACTATGTTTTCTCCAGGAAACCGAATCCGGCTTTTCTGGCCGGCAGTTCCTGGAACCCCGATGAGGTGGCTGAAGATCTCCGGAATACCATTTCCATCTGCCGGAAGTACGGCTGTCCCCTGGAATTGATTCAGAAAGACATCAGCACGGTTAAATACGAGCCCTGCCGCCTCTGGGAATGGTCCGATATCGCCATGAAAGTTATCGCTGAGGGGTAAGAAAATTCGCAAATATCAGGCATATTTGTAAATTTCTCGTACTGATTAACTTGACAGCGGGTAATGCTTATCGTTTATAATAGATACATGAAAACCGCTGCAGCCCAATTCGAACTGCGGGAGATCCGGGAGCCGAATCTCTACCGTGATCAGTTCCCTTTTACCCGGGTACCGAAAATTTTATTTGACGGCAGACTCATTCAGCCTGATATGGCCGCTGACATCTGGATCACCGATACAACCTTCCGGGACGGTCAGCAGGCCAGGCCGCCCTATACCCCGGAACAGATCATCCGGATCTACACCCTTCTGCATCAACTTGGAGGAAGCCGGGGACTCATCCGGCAGAGTGAATTCTTCCTTTACAGCAGCAGAGATAAAAAAGCCGTGGAAGGATGCCTTTCCTTGGGATACCGCTTTCCTGAAGTTACCGGATGGATCAGAGCGAATACGCAGGACCTGGAGATTGTAAAAAGTTTCGGGCTCCGGGAAACCGGTATTCTCGCTTCCGCTTCCGATTATCATATCTTTTTAAAACTGAAAAAAAACCGGAAGAAGGCAATGGAAGACTATCTGGCAATTGTCAAAGCGGCATTATCGGAAGGAATCCGGCCCCGGGTCCATTTAGAGGACATTACCCGGGCTGATATCTACGGCTTCTGCCTGCCCTTTGGCGAGCAGCTTCTGCGGCTTTCGGAGGAGAGCGGAATACCGGTAAAGGTCAGACTGTGCGATACCATGGGCTACGGGGTAACCTATCCCGGCGCGGCCCTCCCCAGGAGTGTACCAAAAATCATATACGCGTTCCGGAAGGAACTCGGGTATCCTTCGGAATTGCTTGAATGGCACGGACATAACGATTTCCACAAGGTTCATATAAACGCCGCGTCGGCTTGGCTCTACGGTGTTTCCGCCCTGAACGCCGCGCTGTTCGGATACGGAGAGCGGACCGGAAACCCGCCCCTGGAAGCCGCGGTTATCGAGTACATCGCCCTTAGGGGAAACGACGCCGGAATAGATACCCGGGTAATCACCGAGCTGGCCGAGTATTTTCGAAACGAGGTGAAAGCGGAGATCCCGGAGAATTATCCCTTTGCCGGCATCAACTTCAATACCACCCGGGCCGGCATCCATGCCGACGGTATCATGAAAAATCAGGAGATATACAACATATTCGATACAGATACCATACTGAACCGCCCCCTCCGGGTAACCGTTACGGACAAGTCCGGCATGGCCGGCATTGCCCAGTGGATCAACAACAATATCGAGTCGGTGGTAACCGGAAAAGCCGAACCGGTAACAAAGCGCCATCCGGGCATCAGGAATATCTACAGCTGGGTGACTCAGCAGTACGAACAGGGCCGGACAACGGGGATTTCTCCGGACGAACTCACGGCTCAGGCGAAGCATTTTCTGCCGTCCCTGTTTGTTTCCGACTTCGTCAGGGTAAAGCAGGAAGCGATTAGAAAAGCGAAGCGACTGGCCGATGCCATTTCTTCCGCGCCGGAAGTAAGGAGCCTGGAAGCCGCCAAGATCGAACCGTACCTGCGGAACGTGATCCGGCGGGAGGGTTCGATTCAGCTTCTGGCCGTGACCAACCTGGAAGGGTACAGGATATCCCAGGTCCATACCCAGCGGGGTGAGAAGGGGCTCTTCCGCAACCTAATGACGAAGAATTTTTCCAAGCATCCATGGTTTAACGAGGTAATATCCACCGGGGAACCCTATTACTCCGACCTTTTCTTTTCGTTCTATACCAAGTTATTGATCATGACGGCAGCGCTCCCCGTTACCGACGGCACAGGGAAAATCTACGCGATTATCGATATCGATTTTAAATTTGATGAGCTGGTGAAACTCGTTACCGATCTTCCCGAGGAGATTCTGGAATAGCCGAATCAATCATATAATTCTTAAGAAAACCCGGCGTTCCCGGAGATGCTTCCTGTTTCCGCTTTTTCCCGGAAAAGGGACAAACCGCAAGGCAGACCCCGCAGTCACTTCCGAACTCCCGCCATCCTTCGTAACATGCCTCGTGGTCGACTCTGCCCCAGTATCCGTTCTCATCGGCAATTCCCCCGGGTATTGCTTTCTTAGGGCACATACGGGAACAGGCTCTGCAGGTATCGCAGAATTTCCGGATGTTGAACAGTGACGGCGGAGACAGGCGGAGGGGCATATCCGTAGTAACCGCGCTGAGGCGCACCCGGGATCCCAGGACGGGATGAACGAGGAGTCCGTGCCGGCCGATCGCGCCAAGTCCGGCCGACTGAGCCGCGGGCGGCATCACGATTTCGCTCTCCCCGTCAATGTGGGCCTTCGCCCGGTATCCCCTGCGGGACAGAAACTCCGCAACAGCCAGCGCGCCCTTTGCTGCTTCCAGATAGACCCTGGCGACTTCCGCTGTTTCCGTTATGGAGGGAGCTTGGGCGGTTTTTGCCTGGTCCATTTCCCACAGAAGGACAACGGTATAGGGATTGGTATTCTCTACCTTCTCGCCGTAATGTTCGCCTCTGCCTCTGACGGAATAAAAAAACTCTTCCCTGGAACGGCAGACACCAAAATCCGCCGCGCCGAGTGTAAGGGCCAGGTCTTTCAGCTCCCGGAAGGCCGCGTCGGGTTCCGCTTTCAGTTTTTTGCCGGACTGTTCCGGCTGTACCAGTTTTCTGAGTCTGGATATAAACCCAAAAAGAGCCGCTACCGCGGTATTTTCAGGTTCCTTCCGGGAGAACACTCCGTCCCTGGGCTTCCGCAGATTTTGATCGATCCCTTCTTTTTCCGGATTGGCTGAATAATAGTTCCGGTACCGTTCCGTTCCCGGGGCAAGGTTCATTCTTGAAAATATGGTATTCCGCTCATCGTATCGCGGCGGGGGGGTGTTTTTCTTCACAGGAGTATAGTAAAGGTCCCGGCGATGAATGTAAACGGAAATTGCTATTAATGACACGAATCGTGGACAAATTATCAAGATAATTATTTTTCAGAAAAGGAGATATGAAAAATAGGGCCGGGAATATGTCTTCTTTCCGGTTAATTATCCACAATACAAGGATTTACGGTATTTTTTGTCCACGATTCGAGGCACTACAAAAAAATAACCCCTACCTCTACCGGTGCCGAACTTTGTGCAGGAACCGTTTTTTAACGGCCTGTTCACTCTCTTCTGATTCGGTTCTGCCGTAAACCTTCTCGAGCCATACCGGTTCCATCACGTCCCGGATTACCTCTTCGTATTCAAACATCCGCTCTTTATACTCCTGATCTGACAGTGCTTTCGCGGCGTTTTCGTCGATGGGGTTCGGACTGTGCTCCTTCAGTATTTTATCCGCGGCCCGGTGATGATCCCGCATGGGGCAGGGGAGGAAAAGGTTGCCCAGGTAGTCTCCGTCTTTTTCGTAGCTCTCCTGCCAGCGGCGGATGGACTTGAAAAACTCCGTCTCAATTGCATCGCTCAGGGTTTCCCCCTTCGCATACACATCGTTTACGTTCAATACGCTGTACGGGAAAAAAACACAGGGGGTAATGTTGCCGTTCCAGTCTATGTAGAAGTATCCCCCCGGTTTTGCGCCGGAAAAACAGCCCACCGACATGATGCCTCCGTTCCAGAAGTCCATGAGAAAGAGCCGTTTGTCGTATATCATTTCCAGCTCCCGCTCCAGCATCCATTTCCGCTGTTCAGGAGTCACCATGAGGTCTACAGTGTAGCTTCGGCCGATGGGCATATACTGAAATATCCAGCCGTATACGGCCCCTTTTTCATCAAAATAATAATCGATAAAATCATCGGCCAGAATGATCTCGGCATTTTCCTTTGTGGCGGTAATGGATACGCCGAAAGGAACACCCGCATCCCGAAGGTTGTCCATGGCCTGCTGGATTTTTTTAAAGGTCCCCTCACCCCTCCGGTCGTCTGTCTCTTTCTCCCAGCCTTCCACCGATATTGCCGGAGTCACGTTGCCCAGTTCCGCGAGCTTCCGGGCGGCTTTTTCATCGATCAGGGTGCCGTTGGTATAAACCATGAAATAGCTTTCGCTGTTTTCTTCGAAGACATCGAAGATCGTTTTTCCCTCACTCCGGTACATAAAGGGTTCGCCTCCGGAAATCACCGTGAAATAGCTTCCCCATTTCTCCTTTTTCTCCTTCAGTATCTTGCTGAAAACCGCGTAGGATAACGTGTCCCGCTCTGAGGCGGAACTGCCGGCATAGCATCCCTTACATTGGAGATTACACGATTTCGTCGGACTTATGGTAATAAACGTGGGAGGTTTATGTCCGTACTGTTCCTGAAAAGCGGCGGTCCGGTTTTTTTCTCCCACCACCAGTCCGCCGACAAAGTTGTTGATGATGGTTTTCCGGACACCGGGAGATATTCGTCCGTCCCCTACAGCCTTTTCAACCGAATTGAGCAGGTTAACCAAAGCGTAGCACCGCATCTCCTGAACTTTCTGCGGCAATCCTCCCCGGTTCTGGGCCACATAAACATCGAAAAGCTCTTTCTCCCCCTTATGAAGCGCCCATTTTCGAATGGGCTTTATCCTTACCGCGGTATCAAGTAATCCTGTTGATAAACTCTGCCAAAGGTCGCCAAAACGTTTTTTCACCTTATCCTCCTTTATCCAACTAAATAATAAATTATTAACACTGCAGGCAGCAGGATGATTAAATCATCTAATTTCTCCTTATTATAGGGGGTTCTCAAGTCCTCTGTAAAGAAATTAATACTTGTTCTCCCCGATATCAAGGGGAAGCTGAAATCCTGCGCGCGGTCTCTGCCGCGCTGTTCCTGGCACTAAGCGCTTCCTGAAGTGAAACAATTTCCTGTTTTTTCATCATCCGAATACCCTCTTCGGTAATTCTGCAGTTCCACGGCAGCCGGTAAAGTTCAAGAATTTTCTCCCGGAGTTCATTATCCCGCAGCAGTGCCGATAACTGATTCCTGTATCCGGAAGAAGCGGTGATGTTATTGTCGAACTCGATATTTGTTCCTGTTTCGACAATGTGTTTACCGAAGACTTTCCGGAATAAACCTTTAGGCGGCTTTGCGTTAACAATCTGAAATTCAAAATCCAGCGGTTCGGGGAATAAAATAACCAAATAGGTGTAAAGGATGTGCCGTCTGTAATCGGTGACCTGCGTCGAAGGATTTCTGCTGAAGGGAAACAGCGCGGCGAGCATATCGCCTTCTCTTCCGACGGCTGCGCCGGGATAAAGCGCTGCCGCTGTTTGTAGCAGCTTCCCAACCAGACCGGTTAGTTTCGATGTCTTTGCCTCGTATTGTTTAAAAAGCTGAATTTCCCTTCCCGCCATATGGATGATTCTTGGGTCAGCAATTCCCGGTGATCACATTCGCATTAAAATTTATAAATTGTTTTATT
>CAYLLE010000063.1:0-20146 GCA_964384485.1 uncultured Spirochaetales bacterium
TATATGAAATTATTGCCTCTTCTCAATCACAGAAGGAGTTGACCGGGATTTGCTGAGCCGGTAATTCTCAGCAATTCTATAAACCGTTCACATTTTGTTCACACTCTGCCGCTACTTTCTGAATCAAGAGAATAATGAACCATACGGAGGTATGTAATGAAAAAGTTTTTAATTATCACACTGCTAATAACCGCGGGTGCTGCTTTGGTCTTCGCGTCCGGCACGAATGAATTGCCCGGTCCCTGGACCAGAATGAATGAAGAGGTCACGGTTACCGGGAAGATACAGCTGACGGACGGTGATTTTCCCGTTTTAAGTTCGGGAGGTAAAACCTACGAACTTCACTACCCCTATTACGAGGGTGTAGAGTTTACCATTGAAGACGGTGACAGGATTACGGTTAAAGGCTTCGAAACAATGGGGCCGCCTTGGGAAGATGACAAGGATGTGGTAACTTTGCGGGTTATCAGTGCTACGATAGACGGTAAGGAATATGTTCTTCCGGATATTCAACGGGGAATGCATGGACGGGGAATGATGGGCGGCCGTAGAGACGGTGACGTTCACCCGCGGAACCGGGGGTTTTCACCCATGGGACGGCGACGGTAGAAATTCCGCGAGTCATATCAAACAGGGCTGCCCGGAGAACGGGCAGCCCGCTCTTTACTGCTCCTTAAAAAACCGCTTTAATTCATCCCGGTTACATACATTGTCCAGCGCGCTGCCTTCCGGTGTATACATATAATCCAGAAGTGATTTGTGGGTTTCACATATTTTGTACCGGACCATCTTCATAGTGGAATTAATCATTTTATTCTTCTCACTGAACGGTTCACCGAGGATCTGGAAAGTTTTAGGAAGCCATTGTTTGGGGAACTTACCGCGGTATGCGTCCTCTTCCTGAAACTTGAAGAACGAAGCCTGAATAGTATCAAGAAGCTCCTGCGGGTTGTCTATCTTTTCTTTCGCTATCATTTCCTGCAGTTTATTATTATCCAAGGTAACCAAAGCTGTAGTGTACTTCTTGTGATCGTTATAAATCATCACCTGATGGATGATGCCGGATGAATTGGTGATCGCTTCCTCAATCTCCTCCGGTGAATACTTCTCCCCGTCCTCGGAAATAAGCAGGGCTTTTTCACGGCCCACCACAACAAGGAAATCATCCTCGTCGATATATCCAAGATCTCCCGTGTAGAGCCAGCCGTCTCTGACTGTTTCCCGGGTAGCATCGGGATTCTTTAGATATCCCTTCATGACGTTGTCTCCCCGGATCACTACTTCTCCTTTCTCTCCTTTCGGAAGATCCTTCCCGTCTGCAACAATCCTGCATTCAATGGAGGGCGCAATTTTACCGGAGGTACCAAGTTTGTGGACCGAGAAAGTATTTGACGAGATTACGGGAGCGGCTTCGGTCAGACCGTACCCCTGATATATAGGAGCGCCGATTGCTTTGAAAAACTCCTGCTGTTTTATATCCAGGAGCGCGCCGCCGCCGACACAGAACTTAAGCTTGTTTCCGAAAATCGCCCGTACTTTACTGAAAACTAGAACATCGGCAAGTTTGTACGGTATATATGTAAAAAGCCGGATGAAAAATGGTTTCCGGCGGTATCCGTCTCCGTTCCTCTTCACGGCAGCGGAAACTCCGGAGTTAAACAGGCTCCGGACGAATCCTCCCTGTTTTTCTATTCCTTCCGAGATTTTCTTCATGAAATTGCCGGTTAACGCGGGTACGGTCAGAAGAAAATCCGGATTTGCTTCCTTTAGATTTATGGGAATATTACGCAGGATTCCCATCGGACCTCCTCTGGCATCCACAAAATAGAGGGTAATTCCCCGGAGTAAAGCGGCGTATAATCCTACCGTATGAGCAAAAGAATGATCACAGGGCAGAATCAGCAGTGTTGAATATCCTAGGGGGATATTGAACATGGCAATCGAATCATGGACATTCACGTAATAATTTTTGTGGGTAAGCATGATTCCTTTCGGGTTTCCGGTGGTTCCGGAGGTGTATGATACAGTTACGGTATCATCTTCTGTTATCCGGTCTTTAACCGATGACACAATTTCTGGATTCTTTGAAAGAATTTCTCTTCCCTGCCTGAGCGCGGAAGAAAAACTCTTTATTCTGCCGGAATCAATTCCGTATCTGCCCGAAAGTTCTTCGGTAAACTTTTCATCATCATCCAAAAAGACGATGGTGACATCATTTTCCAGCTTCTCATAAACCGCCGCGACCGCTTCCAGAGTATTCCTGCTTAACAGAATCATTTTTGATTCCGAGTGATTCAGCCGGAACGGTATTTCCTCCGGCAGCAGCTTAATGCTGAGAGGTACGGAAATTCCGCCCGCAAGCAGTATTCCAAACTCTCCGATTACCCATTCCTGCCTTCCCTCAGAGAGAATGGCGGCACAGTCTTCTTTGTTTAGACCTTCATTTATAAGCCAGGCGGCAAAGCATTCCGCTTCCGAGTATACTTCCCCGAATGTTTTGGAGTTCCATCCGGTATCGGTTTTGTTGTTTACATAGGAAACTTCTTTGAACTTCTCCGCGGCTTGTTCAAGCAGTTGAATTACCGTTCTTTTCATGGCCCAATTTTAAGGTGATTTCAAAAAAATGGCAACAAAATCATTGATAGTCCGGCAATTTCCGGTCAACCCGATTTAAATTTATATATTATAGGTAATTATGGCCACTTCTAAATCACACAAGGAGTTGACCGGGAATCGCTTTTGATAGTACCGGTTAATGTTTGTTTTTCTTTAAAAATACCCACAAGGCGCCTGATCCGCCTGTTTTTCTATCAGGATGTCCCATCGCCCCGGTATTGCTGTGCCGTTCCAGATACTGCCGGACTTCTTTTTTCAGACGCCCCTCACTGTCGTTGTGTTTCCCTTTACCGTGGATTATCAGCACTTTACGGTAATTTTTGCGCAGACAGTTCTTCAGAAATTGTTCGGTTTTCTCCAGTGCTTCAGCAACTGTATAGCCGTGCAGGTCCAATTCGGCCTCAATGACCATCCGTTTTACATCCGGTGTAACTGCCTTCGCTGGCCTGACCGGATAATCTTCCTCCTTTTTCCGGATGTCTTTTGAGGTAGGAAGATATGAGTTGAGCATGTCCTCAAAGCTGCCCTTCATTGTCCTCATCCCCTCGGGGCAAAATGTCTTTTTTACCCCAGAAAAAGGAGCCTGCTTCTATCCAGCCCTCTATGCCGAATCTTGTTTCCACCAGGTAAAACCCGTCGGTCCGGGTCTTTACCTTGATTGCTGTACCTTCATCAAGAACAAGCCATTTATCGGCATCCATCTCCGGTATTTTCCGCAAGGAAGCAGTCTCCCCGCTGATAATTCCGGCTCCGTATTTCCCTGAAGCTCCGGTATAGATAAGCAGCGTCAGTGATGAAACCGTAATAATAAGTCCGAGTATCGCACTTATCACATAAACACTGCGCTTCCGGTATAAAGACACCGCAATCAAGCCGCAGGTAACATTAAAAAAGACCGCTAGAATGATGAGAAAAACATCGGGATGGATCCAGCGTCCCGGCTCCACCTGTCTGGAAAGCTCTAATGACTCCTCCATCCACTGAAGTGTATCCCAATACACCTGTACCATAGGATTAATCCGTATCGCGTTCCTCACGGAATAGACCGCGGCTCCATGCCGTCCCATACGGAAATAGGCCAGGGAGAGATTGTACCAAATGCCGGGGCTGTCCTTCTGAATAAGGACCGCCTCTTCATACGCCTCGGCTGCTTCCCGGATGTTCCCGGCGGTATACGCTGCTTCCGCCTGTTCTAATACTGCCATGGGGATAACACCGTCGGCGGATTCTGTATCGGCGGATATAAGAAAAAAACAGAAGGGCAGGAGAACTGTTATGACGGCATATTTTTTTCTAAGAATCGAGAAAACGAGAATTCCTATTCCGGGAAGAATCCAGAGATAACTCCAGGGATTCATATAAGCTTCAGCGGGTTTGTGACTCTTTATCCGCTCAATACTCAAAATGCTGAACGGGAAATCCTCTTCCACCAGGACATCATCACCCGAAGCGGATACGGTGATGCGGTACTGCTGTTCCCGTGTGCGGTGAACAGTGTCGTCATCAGGGCTCACCCACACAAAATAGGGAACCGAAATAACCGCGTCACCCTCTTTTTCCGGGGTGTAAACGTAGGTGACGGTTCGGAACCCCTGGAAGCCGGATATACCGGGAGTAACAACTTGATCCTCAGAACGGGATGTTTCTATTAAAAACTCTGTGACCGGTTCCGGGAACTGAAGGTAAAGCAGATTCCCCTCGCCCTCCACCCGCATTTTAAGTTCAATATTATCACCAACCTGCACTGAGCTGCTTGATATCGCTGAACTGAATTTCAGATCACCAACAGCGCCGGATGTATTAACGGTTTCCGGCAATTCCCTTACCCGTATAACCCGTTCTCCGGCCTGAACAGTTAACCCTTCTAGGGTTACCTCCGCTTTCGGCAGGATTACTTCCCCTTTCTGGGTAGGTGTAAACATATATGCCGCGACAGGAATGCCGTACAGTTCAACATTACCCGCCGTCTGACGGCTGATTTTCCCGATTCCCTGTACTTCTTCAAAGATTCCCCCTTTAAGGGATACATCGGATATGGTCTCGGGAAAGATGATCTCCTTGATTTCATCGATAATCAGCACCGTTGCAATTGATTCTCCTAAGTAAAGGGTGTCTTTATGGATATCCCATTTTACCTCAAAGGGTACAATTTTAGGATTTTTGTTCCGGAATATTTCCACAAGTATGGATTGGGTTCGGAATTCGGTCCTGTTTATCGTGACAGTAACAGGAGGAATCACCGCGCGGCCGGCGTTTTCACATTCCAGAGTGTATTCCGCGTCCACCCGGACTTTACCTTCCAGGTTTCCTGCGGATGTTCGGATGGATGGACCGGCATAAAGCTTCAGTTCAGGCGGCAGCGTCAAGGGACTGATTCTGATACTTCCCGCGGGGGCATCGGGAATGGTGAATACAAGAGAAAACCTGCTTCCCGGGTATAATTGTTCAGAGGGTATGGTGTACTCCGCTTGCTGCTGGGAGTATAAAATGGTACCGCAGAGGAGCAGCAGGACGGGAAGGAGAATACGGGTTACCAGTTCCGCCGGTACTCGTCCGGTTCCAATTCTTCTGTAGCAAACCACCGCTGTCCCTCCTTTTTCCGTACGTAATCTAAAATCCGCCTGCTCTCGTCGGATATCTTGCCGGGAGGTATTTCACCCTTCCCTCCCGATGCCGACCCCTGCTTACCGGTATCACCGTCATGTGTTCCCGCACTCAGCGGAGATTTGCCGCCCTTGATTTTACCGTAGCTCAACTCCAGATTTAATTTGGCGTCCATGCTGGTACTGTTTAGCTGAAGGGCGTACTTGAATTGTTCATATGCTTCCTCGTACCGCCCCATTTCATAGAACAAAACTCCCCTGTTAAAACTGACCCCGAACAGGATGTCTATCTCTTCGGATTGCGCCGCCTTTTCCCACATCTCCAGAGCCGCTCCGCTCTCTCCCAGTGAATGATATACATTCCCCAGATCATAAAAAACCCACTCCTGATACTCTGCATATTCAAGCACGGAGAGATACCGTTCCGTAGCTTGCTGATAATGCCCCTGACCGTAGGCGTAATTACCTCTTAACACATCAAAGTGCGGTTTCGGATTGCTGCAGGCTGTGATACTTAGAATACCGAACAATAGCAGGAATATCCTTAATCTCATAATCCTTCTCCCCATCTAAATGACCTGATCACCATCCTCAACACCAGAAAAAGCAGGGCAAATAAAAGGAAAAACCGGTACCGTTCAATATTCACGACACGGAAACCTTCCTTTATTTTTTCTTTATTATGCTCTTCTAAAGAACGTATGAGCCTGGAAAAAATATCCGGATCAGAGAGCAGAAAAAATTCCCCCGATGAATTTCCGGCGATTTCCTGCAGCAGACCGGTATTCATCCGGCTGATCACCTTAGATCCGTCCTCGTTCAAAAGAACCGAACCGTCGGATAGGGTAATGACAGAACCTGCTTCGGTTCCGCAGGCAACAGTATATACGGGGATTCCGAGCTGCCCCGCCCTATACGCGGTCCGCAAGACATTTCCTGCACTGTTATCGGAGGTGACCCTTTCTCCGTCAGTGAATAGAATGATGATCCTGTTTCGGTCGGAACCCTCAGGGAAACTCTTCAAGGAAAGTTCTAATCCCGCGCCGATATCACTGCCCGGAGTGCTGATCATTCCGGAAGATAAATAGTCTAGAAAGGACTCAATAAGCACCTGATCTTCGGTAATCGGTATGATCTTCGACGGAGCCCCCTTAAATATTACAGCCCCGAACCGGCTTCCGGGAACCCCGTTAACCACACCCCGAATCACTTCTCCGGCACGCTGAAGCCGGGACGGTCCTACATCCTGGGCAAGCATACTCCGGGAGATATCCACGGTGAACAAGATTTCCAGTCCTTCCCGGTCTTCTTCGATTGTAGTTTCTCCCCAGGAAATTCCCGCCAGGGAAAAGATTGACATGGCCAAGGCAAAGAGGAAGAAAATACCTCTAAAAAACCATTTTACCGTGTAAACTGTACCAAAGAGCTGAAGCACATTTTTTCCGGTCAAAATTTCTAAATCCCTAACGCTCTTCCGGAATAAAAAAATTAATACCAGCAAAACTGGTATAAGCAGGAACAGGAGATACAGCGTGTCCGGATAGAGGATTGTCATAAAACCTCCCTGAGCAGCAGTTTCCGGATCAGATAATCGGATAAAATAAGAATAAAGCCGATAAAAATAAAAATCCTATGATGAGATTCACTGTGCACAACAAGCCTGACCCTGTTTTCCGTTGTTTCTATAGAATCAATTGCCTGAAAGATGAACTGGAGTGTCCCGGAATCGGATGCACGGAAATACGCGCCTTGAGAAATTTCAGCAATCTGCAGGAGCAGTTCCTCGTTAAACCCCTTTTCCACCGTTCCCCGGTATATAGCACCCGTTTTGGGATTCACAACTTCAATCGGAACTTCGGATTCACTCCCGATCCCGACAGCGTAGATCCGTATTCCTAACTGATCCGAGATCTTTGCTGCTGTCTCCGGAAGGATTTCACCGGTGTTATTTTTGCCGTCGGTTAGAAGAATAATCACCTTTTCCGCGGCTGACGAATCTCTTAAATGCAGAGCGGCGACCGAAATTCCCATCCCGATGGCGGTACCGTCACCAAGATCCATAATGATCAGTTCACCGAGACGGTCAAGCAGGGCTTTATAATCCAGGGTTGGAGGCATCCGGAGGGCCGCGTCCTTGCCGAAACTGACTAACCCAATAGGGTCGTTATTCCGCCGGCTGACAAATTCCCGGATGACATCTTTCGCCGTTTCAAAACGGTTCCCGGGGAAATCTTTGGCTGCCATACTTGGTGATTCATCAAGGACAATCATCATATCTATTCCTCTCGACATATAAACCCGCTCACGCCGCACTGTTACCGGACCTGCCAGGGCAAAAATAAAAAGGGTTATACCGGTCCAGAAAAATACGAGGGACAAAACGTATACGAGTTTCGAAAAGATTCTCTTAGAATTGAATCCCGGACCGTTCCAGGTGCCGAATGCCAGGGAAATATTTCCGCCCCGCTTCTTCCAGATATGCCGGTAATAAAAGACCGGTATGATTATGAAAAACAGGAGGAGATATGAAGGGTGATCAAGTATCAGCATTCCTTCTTCCTCCCTTCGTCCTCGCGGCGGCGGTCAGTGACTGTACGACTTCCATATGATGTTTTCGCTTTTTCAGAGTCGTCCGTCTATTGGCAAATTTAACCAAGTCACCCTTAACAAATACATCCATTATTTCTCTGCACAGCACTTCATCACCGGTAAAATCGTGGACATATGCCGACAATTCATCAGTAGTTGCCGAAGTGCAGTTTACTCCCGATTTATTGGACATAAACAGCCGCAGCTCATCGAGAAGAACTATATAAAATTGACGCGGATCTTCTCTGACGGTATCGCTTAAGGACGCAAGTATCTTGCTCAGGCGCCGGTTCGGCTGATTTTCCCGGTAAACAGCCATAATGTCATGAAATTTCTTCTTTATCCATCGGAATCCGAAAATTCCTACCAGCGGTATACCGACCAGAATCCCAACCCCTAAAGAAAGATACAGCTTCGTTGAAGGCAGCAGAAGCTGAGATCTCGGCTGAGCCAGAACGGGTTCAGCATCATCGAGCAGGGACGCGACGGGAACGTCAATATTACGGAGAATCATGCCCCGCAAATCCAGAGCAGGAAGTGTTTGGGTTTCCGGGACAAACGAGGTAACGCCGATTCTTACTTCCCAGTTATACGGTTTTTTGATTATTCTTACCGAATTGATGGTTCCCCAGCCTGGATCCGGAAGTTCCTCAGGGGATTGCAGTTCCACCCCTTCCCCGGTACTGACGGTAATCCTGATTTCTATATTATCTCCTACATAAAAAACCGGCGGAAGGTAAGTTATATCTTCAATTTCTTGGGCCGGCAGGATAAACACCGGTAGAATCAGCAAAAAAATAAACACCATCACCGGTTTCATCTGGCTCTCCTGTCAAAATACTGAATTAGCCGCTTTACCATATCTTCCGCGGTATTTATTTCCAGAGTCCCTATACCGTGTCTTCTGCATGTCCGAATCCATTGTCTCCGCTGGATTTCCCGGTAATTCAGATACTGCTTCCGGAATTTTTTCGACCGTCCCACCGAAAGAACAACCTTACCGGTTTCCGGATCCTGGATAGGCACCATGCCGATAGGGGGAAAAGACTCATCAACCGGATCGTAAATTCGGACGGCGATACAGTCGTGTTTCCTGCTTAAGAGAGATAAATCCGCTCCGTATCCTGAAGTTTTGAAGTCGGACAGTATAATACAGATGCCCCTTCGTTTAAGTGCTTCTCCGACGGTTCTTGCCGCTTTAGCCAGGTCTGAACCTTTCCCGCTCGGACGGAACGTCAGCATCTCCTGAATAAGGCGCATGCCGTGTTTTGTTCCTTTCTTCGGAGATATCCAGTCTTCTATTTTATCGGAAAAAAATACTGCTCCCACCTTGTCTCCATTTTTTACAGCCGCAAGAGTTAAAAGCGCGAAAAGGAGACCGAGTTTCTCTCTGCGGTTTTCTCCCCCAGCTCCGCGGAAAATAGAAGCGGAAACATCCACCATTATAAACAGAGTCAGTTCCCGCTCTTCCCGGAATACTTTTGTGTAGGGATTTCCGAACCGGGAACTGACATTCCAATCGATAAGCCTGGAGTCATCCCCCTCCACGTATTCCCGGACTTCATCAAATTCAATCCCGGGGCCTTTAAAAACTGAGCGGTAATTTCCGGCCAGCAGACTTTCCACAAGACGCCGTGATTCAAGATGGAGCCGTCTCACCTGACGGAGGAGTCTGTTGCCGAGAATCTGCGCGCCCTGGGATTTTCGGGATCTCATGGAACAGGAACCGTGGAAAGAATGTTCTTGATAATATCATCCGGAAAAAGCTCATCCGATTCCGCTTCATAAGACAGTACTATCCGGTGCCGGAGAATTTCGGGAGCCACCGCCTTCACGTCTTCCGGGACCACATACGCACGGTTGTCGAACAGGGCATGTACCTTGGCGCACCGGAAAAGAAATACCGTCGCCCGGGGAGATGCCCCGTACTCAATATATCTTGAATAGTTATTGATATGTTTATTTTCTTCCCGGGTAGACCGAATAATCGATACAATATATTCTTCAATCCGCTCATCCACCGCGATATCTTCCACCGTTTTCTTCAGCCGCCTGATATCGGGCTGGAAAAGAATCTTATTTACATTGATAACCTCATTGTTGCCGACCCTGCGGAGTATTGAAATTTCTTCGTCTTTACCAGGGTATCCTACTTTAATTTTGAGCAGGAACCGGTCCAGCTGAGCTTCCGGAAGGGGATATGTCCCTTCATGTTCAATCGGATTCTGTGTAGCCAATACGAAAAAGGGATCGGGCAGAGGGTATGTGTTTTCCCCTATTGTTACCTGCCGCTCCTCCATGGCTTCAAGCAAGGCTGACTGCACCTTCGCGGGCGCGCGGTTCACCTCATCCGCTAAGATAATATTAGTGAAAACCGGTCCCTTTCTCGGAAGGAATTCTCCCGTCTGCTGCCGGTAAATCATGGTACCCACCAAATCGGCGGGGAGCAGGTCGGGGGTGAACTGGATTCTTCTGAACCCGGCATCAATTACTTCGGCAAGTGTTTTAATCGCCAATGTTTTAGCCAGTCCGGGAACTCCTTCAAGGAGTACATGTCCCCCGGCGAGAATTCCCATCAGCAGACCATTGATCATGTCCTTTTGACCGACAATCCGCTTTCCCACCTCCTTCCTGCAGTTGTCGAGCACCTGGGAGGCCCTTTTAATTTCTTCGTTCAAGTTTGGATTGACTATATTCGAGCTGCTTTCGTTCATGTTAACCTCATGTTCTATAATCGGCGTTGATCTTCACATATTCAGCGCTCAGATCGGAACCCAGGGCAAAACCGTCCTCTTTACCCTCGTTCATCCGTACCGTTATGATTACTTCCCGCTCATGGGGCGGGAACCCGATATTTTCTGCTTCCATAGCAGCATTGTTTAAATAATTATTCAGTCTGATTTCTTTTTCTGAGTCAAGAAGAAAGGTTCCGTTAGTAAAGACTGTCTCATTTCCCAAAGAAAGGGTAATTTTCTGGGGAGCCATTTCGATGTCGTTATTTCCCGCAGTATCACCGAGGGCTGATAATATCCGGCCGACGTTAGGATCATTACCGGAAACGGCTGTTTTAACGAGAGGAGAGTTTACAATTCCTTTCGCCAGACGGTCTGCCTCTTCCCGGGTGCGTGCTCCCCGGACTTCCGCCCGGATTACATGGGAAGCGCCCTCCCCGTTTCGGACGATATGCCGGGATAAAAAACGGCAGACTTTGTAGAGCCCCTCCCGGAACTGACCGTTACCGGGATTTTTCCGCAGACATGAACTCATGCCGACGACCATATCACTGGTACTTTGATCACCATCCACGGAAATCCGGTTGAATGTATCCGCGGAAACTTCTCTTATATGCTTCCGGAAACTTTCCCGTTCAATTTCTATGTCTGTCATAATAAAGACAAGCATGGTTGCCAAATTAGGCTCGATCATCCCCGCGCCTTTGGCAATTCCTAAAATCCTCCCGCTTCCGACCTGGACAGAGAACAGCTTGGGATAGGCATCAGTCGTCATCACGGCCCTGGAAACCTGGAGAGGGTCTGCCGCGCACGCAGAATCCGTGAGCCCGTTCATGGCTTGGCACATTTCTTTGACAGGGAGTCTCCAGCCGATAATGCCGGTTGAAGCGGCTAACATCTGAGTTTCAGGAAAACCGCATTTTTCATCGAGGGTTCGTAAAAGTATATTGATGTCATCCGGGCCGGTTTCTGTGCAGACATTGGCAATACGGTTGTTTACGAGTATGCCGCGGACGGCGTCTTCTTTCATTTTATTCCGGTTATAGATTACCGGCGCTCCGGTCATTCTGTTCCTGGTAAAGACAGCTCCAAATACTTCTGTTGCTTCCCGGCAGAGGAGAAGAGTCAGATTCATTTTATAGGGTGTTTTTGACTCCCGCTCCGCCGGAGAAAAAGACAGCTGCCTGACGTATCCGGAAAATCCGTCAGGGAACTCCGACATTTCTGACAAAAATGAGAGGTAATCTTTTGGACAAGAAAATTCATTCACCTGCCATTTATAATACAGAGAAGGGGAAAATTGCAACTCCACCGGTTAACCGGACGGCAATTTCCTTTAGCGCTGCACCCTTCCCGATCCTTCACCTTCAGCTAAAGCCGTGACCTCTTCTATAGAGAGAAGGGGAAAATCTCCCGGAATCGTGTGCTTTAAGCAGGAAGCAGCAGCGGCAAACTCCAGAGCTTTCTGATCATCCCTGAATACCGAGAGTCCGTAAATAAGACCTGAGGCGAAGCTGTCGCCTCCGCCCACCCGGTCTACGATATTTTTTATTTCATATTTCTTCGAGGTCATGAAGGAGTTCCGGTTGTTGAGCACTCCGGACCAGCCGTTATAATCCGCGCTGTGACTCTCCCGGAGGGTAACGGCGATTTTCTTCAGGTTCGGGAATGTATCCAAAACCTTCTCGGTAAGCAATTGATACTTCTTTTGATCCAGCGTACCGCCGTCGACGTCGATGTCGGTCTCGATTCCCAGGGATTTCTGGCAGTCTTCCTCGTTCCCGATGGCTACATCTACAAATTTCACCAGTTCAGTCATCACTTCAGGAGCATCTTTCCCATACTTCCACAATTTACTTCTGTAATTCAGATCACAGGAAACGGTAATTCCCAGGTTTTTCGCGGTCTGTACCGCTCCCATGGACAGAATCGCGGCGTTTTCGGATATCGCCGGGGTGATTCCGGTGATGTGGAACCATTCAGCACCGTTCAGGGCTTCTTCCCAGTTGATATCTCCCGGTTCCGCTTCCGCGATGGCAGAATGGGCACGGTCGTAGATAACTTTTGAAGGCCGGTGGTTAGAACCTGTTTCCAGAAAATAGATTCCAAGGCGTGATCCTTTACGGATTACCTTTCCAGTATCAACACCCTGCTTTTTAAGCTCAGCTATACAAGCATCTCCCACCGGACCGGCCGGGATAAATGAGATAAACGAGGTATCGAGTCCGTATCTGGAGAGTCCTACCGCGACATTTGCTTCACCTCCGCCGAATGTAGCTTCCAGCACCGGTTCCTGAAACAGTCTTGTATGTTCCGGCGATTTCAGCCTGAGCATTATTTCTCCGAATGTAATATGCTTCATATAAATCTCCTCTACGCTTTATTTCTGCAGTAAATGAAGGGCAAATCCCATCACTTCATCTTCCAGATAAACGGCAACATTCTTCCCGTCTTTCTTCTTCCAGCTGTCCTGACGGATGCTGAAACCCCGCTTTTGGAGGTAATAAACGGCCCGGCTCAGGAAGTTCGTACCCACCGCGATATGACCATGAGTTCCAAGGTAGGGATTTTTCGTCACCTCAAAACCGGTTCCGACCATAAATCCGGCGGAAGATTCCGACCGGGGCAAACTGAACATCGCGGAAAGAATGCCGCTTCCCTTTTCGGCTTCTTCGGCTGTCTGACCGTACATTCCGACATGGGTCAATTCAAAACCGAGCATTTTATCCACTGCCTCAGCCACCAGCCGGGTTACAGCATCAAATCGGCCTTCTTTTATCAAATCTCCTTTGGTCATCCAGCTGCCTCCGCAGGCCAGCACCTTCGGCAGAGACAGATAATCAGAAAGATTCTCCCCGTTTATACCGCCGGTAGGGATAAAATTAACCCCGCCGTAGGGCCCGGACATGGCTTTAATTGCCTTTACACCTCCCACGGCCTCGGCCGGGAAAAATTTTACGGTATTGAGGCCGAGTTCCAAAGCGGCCTCTATCTGGGTCGGACTGCTGATACCCGGTGCTACCGGTATCCCCCGATCAATGCAGTGCTTTACCGTAGACGGATTAAAGCCGGGGGTCACAATAAAAGACGCGCCGGCGTCCGCGGCTTTATCGGCCTGACCGGGATTCAGCACGGTACCGGCGCCTACGGTTATTTCCGGAACTTCCTCCGCTATCGCCCTGATGGCGTCTTCCGCCGCGTCGGTCCTGAAGGTGATTTCGATGACCGATATCCCTCCGGCCAGCACTGCCCGGGCTAACGGAACCGCGTCGGCGGCATTTTCCAGTTTAACCAGAGGGATTATTCCCTCCTGTTCGATTATTTTTAATATGTCTTTCATTTTTTCCTCACACCAGGGGTTTTACGTCGACCCAGGACCGTTCCTTCCAGCTCTTAATACCGAGTTCCGCGAGCTGCACACCTTTGGCTCCTTCCAGCAGATTCCACCTGAAGGGTCCGTCCTCTTTTACGTGTCTCAGGAACAGATCCCACTGCACCTTAAAGGCGTTTTCAAAGGGATCCCGGGTCGGCATCTTTTTCCAGCCGTCCCGGAAGTCGATGGGGCTGTCTATGTCGGGATTCCAGACAGGTTTGGGGGTCATCGCGTCGTCCTGTACCCAGCATTCCCGCAGACCAGCCACCGCGGAGCCATCGGTGCCGTCAACCTGAACCGTCAGAAGATCATCCCGGCGCACCCGAACGGTCCAGGAACTGTTGAACTGACAGATAACCCCGTTTTCCAGTTCAAAGATCCCGTACGCGGCATCGTCGGCTGTGGCATCGTATTCATTTCCCTTTTCATCGACCCGTTTCGGAATATGGTTTGCCCCTAAACTCATAAGCGACTTAATCGGCCCGAACAGGTTATCGATTACATATCGCCAGTGGCAGTACATATCGATCATGATGCCGCCTCCGTCTTCCTTGCGGTAATTCCACGAAGGCCGCTGCGCGGGCTGATGATGACCCGGAAATACCCAGTATCCGAATTCTCCCCGGACACTCAATATCCGGCCGAAATAGCCCGTGTCAATCAGATACTGGAGCTTCCGAAGGCCGGGCAGCCACAGCTTATCCTGAACTACCCCGTTTTTGAGTCCCGCCTCTTCCGCTTCCCGGAAAATCGCGACAGCATCCTCAGTACTTGTGGCAGTCGGCTTTTCGCAGTAGATCGACTTCCGCGCCTTGATCGCTTTCCGGACGCCGGGAACGCGCATCTCCGTTATTTGGCTGTCGAAATAAATTTCATTGTAATCTTCCGATAATGCTCCGTCAAGATCGGTAGTGTACCGGGGTACCCCGTATTGGGCGGAAAGCAGCTGGAGTTTCTTCTCGTTCCTGCCGACCAAGACCGGATCGGGTATCAGGTAATCCCCGTTTGCCAGCTGAATACCGCCCTGGTCCCGGATACCAAGAATTGACCGGATAAGATGCTGATTGGTGCCCATCCTGCCGGTCACGCCGTTCATGATAATACCGATTTTCTGTTCCATTTCTTTTTCCCTTATTTTCGCCGTTATTTTAGTTTATACGTGGTCCCGGTATGCTTCCAGGATCATATCAAGATACCGGGACTGATCCATTGTCCAGTACCGGTTTGAAAAAATCTCGACCTCATTGTACCCGTTAAATCCGTCGGTTTCCATCCATCCCCGGATTTCTTTGATGTCGATACATCCCTCTCCCATGAGTCCCCGGTCGAATAGAATATCCTCGGTAGGGGTTCTCCAGTCACAGACATGAAACGCAAAGAGCCGTTTCTTCTTACCTGCCCTTCTAATCTCCGGACCAAGGCCGGGATCCCACCAGAGATGATACACATCCACAGCAATCCCTACATTAGAATCGTTTATTCTGTCACAGAGCTCGTTGGCTTGTTTCATAGTATTGATTGCCGACCTGGTATCGGCGTACATGGGATGGAGAGGCTCAACGGCAAGTTTTACCCCGGCCTTTTTTGCCCGGTCCTTTACTTCATTGATCCCCTCCTCGATCTGCAGACGGGAGTCGTTTAACGGCTGAGACGGGTCGGCGCCGCACACCAGCACGATCATGGGGGCGCCGAGTTCAGCAGCCTCATCAATTATCTTTTCGTTCTCACGGACGGCTTTTCGGCGGTCTTTCTTGAGCCGGGCGGGGAAAAATCCGCCCCGGCAGAACGAGACGATTTCCAGTCCCGCGTCGCCGATCATCCTTCCCGCTTCGGCAGGATTCCGGCCTTCCAGCGCATCCCGCCAGACGGTTATTCCTTTTACACCCGCCCGGGCGTAGTGGTTCACCGCGGTTTCCAGATCCCACGGTTTCGTTGTGATTGTGTGAATACAGAGTTTTGATCTGTCTTTCATTTTTTAGCTCCGATATTAAAAAAAGTAAGATACTCTTCTTCCGAAACAAGCCGCTTCAGATATACAGCTAATTCCATGAGATGATAATCGCCCCACATACACGATTCACCGTAAGGTATTTTTGCCCCGTCAGGAACATAATCCCAGCCGTTTGGACGGTGATAGATCGAATGGAGCAGGATTCCCTGATGCTTCGGATCGGTAGAGAGATACGGCTCCTGCAGCAGGGTCTTCGCGGCGGTCAGACCGGCTTGAAAATACCGGCTGCCTTCATCATCTTTACCCCGTTCTTTGAGGTAGCGGCCCAGCCGGAGAAGTCCCTGAGCGGTGATTGCCGCGGCGGAGGAGTCCACCGGTTCATAACTGTTGTAGGGATCAGCCGGTCTTGAAAGGTAATCACCCATATGGGCCAAACCGGGAGCCCCGGTGTCCCAATACGGTATTCCGTCCGCTGGAGTATTCTCCAGATAGAAATCCGCCCCCGCCATGGCTGTTTCTAAAAACCTTTTTTCCGTGCTCTTCATATCAGGGAGTAAGGAAAAATCCAGGGAAGTGATTTCATCATCATCCAGAATTTCCAGAAATTCCAGCTCCTCGGCGTAACCGCAGACGATCCAGGCAAGACCTCTGGTCCAGGTGGAAAAGGGAGAATACCCCTGCTGAGTTGAAGGACAGCGGTAGGCCCCGCTTGCCGTATTGAAGATCGACTCATGAACTACCCGTCCCCGGATATCGTAGGCGTCCCGGCCCTTTCCAAAATAAACATTGTATTCCGCCGTGGTTTCGGCATGCTGAAGCAGGCGGCGGAGAAGATTAATCTTCGCGTCCTGCTCTCCGGAGAGAAATTGTCCTAGAATATGGCCGAGAGCCAGGGCCCGCATGGACCGGATTGTATCCGAGAACAGCGAATGGGGTCCGTTAAATGATTGAACGTACCCGCGCCCCTCGGGGAGATCGGTCCACCGGGAGGCCTGAACCGCTCCGGTCACTTTGAGGGCAAGCCGGTAGAACTCCCGTTCATCGGCATTCTCCGGAATTTTTCCTTCGGTCATCAACCGGAGCAGGTTGCCGTAGGTACTCACATTATTGAATCCGTGATCATGAACTCCTATATGAGTGAGATGGGGAGACATCTTTTCGTACGTATTCTTCCGGCCGTATTCGAGAAACCACCGGTCTCCGGTCGCGTCAAACTGATACAAGCCGTTTCCGTACTGAAAACCCTGGGTCCATTCGGTCCATCCCCGGGTTGTATATTTCCCGTTTTCGGTAAATACCGGTGTTCCTTTTGATGAGTCCCATTCAGAATCAAGCAGTCTGATCTTTTCTCCTGCCACATTGAAAAACATTCCCAACAGGGGTGAAAGGGACGGGGGTGTCAATGAATTATCAATCTTAATCAAATTATGCTCCTTTATAACCGTGATATGTTAAATCCGCCGTCTACCGAGAAAACAGTTCCGGTAGAAAAAGGGAAATCTCCCTGGAGGAGTGAACAGACTCCGAGGCCCACATCTCCGGGTGTTCCCCACCGGCTCTGCGGAACCAGTCCCTCTCCAATCAGCTTGTCGTATTTTGCCTTAACACCGGAAGTCATATCGGTTTCCATGATTCCCGGCCGAAGTTCATACACCTGGATTCCGAGTCCGGCTGTCCGGACCGCCCATAACTTCACGGTCATGGCCAGACCGGCTTTGGATACGCAGTATTCCCCCCTTCCAATGCTGGCGGTTTCGGCGGAAATAGACGTAACAAACACTATTTTTCTTCCCGAAGATATACGGGAAGGAATATCCGTTTCAAGCCACCGGTTAACCACATCCTGGGTAAGGAAGTAAGGTCCCTGCAGATTTGTTTTGATCACCTCTTCAAAAGACTCTTCCGTCGCTTCGGTAATATCCGACCGCAGCTTCGGCGCGATACCGGCATTGTTAACCAGGGCATCCAGCGAACCGAAGACCGAAAAGCATTTATCCACCATTGCTGTCCGGTCCGTTTTTACCGAAATATCTCCCTGAACAGCCGGAAACTGCTGCTCTTCGGCGGCGGCCCGTTCTTTACAGCCCCGGACGGTTTCTCCCGCGGCTTCCCTGTTCCGGGCATAATTTACGGCCACCGAAAATCCTTTTTCCGCCAGGGCAAACGCTATCCCCCGGCCGATTCCCCGGCTGGCGCCGGTAACCAATACAGCTGGTATGTTTTGTTCCATAATCAATTTTTCCTTCCTGTTATATATTTGCCAAGTCGCGTGACATTTTCGGGCGGGGTGTTATACGCGAGCACACCGGGACCGATCAGAACATTTTCTCTGTCTCGGGCTAAATCCAGCACCCGGTCCGCCTCCCGGGTTATTTCCTCCCATGTTCCGTTTGCGATTACCCCGGCATTCATATTGATTCTGACCGGTATTTCCGTCTCCCGTTTCATCTTCTCCATAAAAAGCCGCTGATCCGTCTCTGCGGGGCAGATAAGGAAACCCGGGTTTGTTTGAAGCAGGTATTCCGCGACAGGCGCGGTATCGCCGCCCATAATGCATGGGACCCTGCTTCCGGTGATTTCCGCCAGCCTGTCCATGGTACGCTTTAACACGGGGAATTCAACCTCCCCGAACAGCTCCGGCGATATCATAGGGGGAGTCGCGGCGGATTCAAAAAACGTAATCCCCAGTCCCGCTTCCCGGACTGCCTTACCGAATATCACTTGTCCCTCTCCGAGGTGCTCCAGCGCCTCCCGGACAGTTTCCCCCTCCGTAAATGCCTCCATAACCAGATTCTCGATCCCTACAAGATTAACCGCTACCGAAAAAGGACCGCTCACGGGAACCCGGACATCCCCGTCGGGATAGGTTTCCTTGAGCCGCCGGGCAGCCTGGATTATCATCGGAACCCGTCCGTCCCCGGCTGGGTCAAACAGCGTCAGGCTTTTTATTTCTTTTGCTGATGAGAATAGATGCTTTCTGACGGAAGGAATATTGTTTCCTCCCGGATCTTCCACGGGAGCGCCGTAAGCCTCGGCTTCCAGATTGTATATATCAATCCCCACAGTTATGGGAGAATGATGATAGTACTCATAAGCTTTCCGGTGGCTCTGATAGAGAAGCTCTCCGCTTCTGCTAACTTCCCAAGGACTTTTCCCTATAAATGCGGCGGCGTGTTCATACACCACCGGCATGAAGTTTTTTTTCATTTCAATTACTCCCGCTCCGTCCGCCGCTGGGTACTTTGCACTCTCCAGGAACTACGCCCACCGTAATTTTTTTCCGGATTATCTTTTCATCTTTGTCAATAATCCGGCCTTTCAGCCATCTTCCCGCCTCTATGCCCATGATATCTACCGGCAGCTCTACAGTATGAAATCTATGAATGTTTATCTCCCGCACCGGTGAGTTACCGAATCCGGTAATGATAAAATCTTCAGGAATAGAATAACCAGAGGAAAGGGCAAGCTGATACAGATACACAGCAATCATGTCATTGAAGCAGATAAAGTGAGAAAATCCCGCCTGTACCAACTCCACAAGATTTTCTTTTGAAAGCTGGTGTACCGATTCAAGGTCGAAGACATTATCACCCGTAAACTCAATCCCGTGATTTTGCGCCGCCCGGGCAAGACCTTCCTTCCTCCGCTCAGAAACATCCCGGATTGGAAGATACCCCAGATAGAGAACTTTTTTTACGTCCCCCGTACTTATCAGCCATTTCAAAAGGGACTCCATCCCGGAGACATTGTCCACGGCGATATAATTTCCTTCCTCGGGTTCCCGGTCTATGTAAACAGCAGGTATTTCCCACCGGCCTATTTCCTCAAGCAGTCTCTCGGTGGGGTAACAGAACGCGAAGATACATCCGTCGATATCACCGCCCTTCTTGTGCTGGAGCATATAGCTTCCTGAACTGACGATGATGTTTACCCGGACCCCGTCGAAGCCGCTTTCGATACTCCGAATGAGTTCGGTGGTATCATAAAAAAGGTGATGATGCGGGGCTGAGGAAGCAGGAAGAAAGAGCCGTATATTCAGAACGGTCCGGTTATGATGCCTTCGTATCTTCCGCTTTTTGTAGCCCAGCCGGTCCGCTGTTTCCAAAATCCGCTTTCTGGTATCTTCACCGACCAAGGATGAGTTATTCAGAACCCTGCTTACGGTGCTGGGAGAGAAACCGAGTTCATCAGCGATATCGTACACGGTGACTTTCTTTTTTTTCTTTCCCGGAAAATGTTGCATGCAACAATAATGACAGGAGTATCCTTCATTGTCAATATC
>CAYLLE010000064.1:0-5257 GCA_964384485.1 uncultured Spirochaetales bacterium
GTTCCCGGTGCATCCCCTTGGGCAGTTCGTATCCGTATTCCCGGCTGATCACGTAGGCAACGCCGCCCTTTCCGCTCTGACTGTTGATCCGGATGATAGCCTCGTAGGTCCGGCCGATATCCCGGGGATCGATGGGAAGATAGGGAACTTCCCACGGCGCGTCATCACTGCTGTCCTTCCGCCGGTCCATCCCCTTCTTGATGGCATCCTGGTGGGAACCGGAAAACGCGGTAAAGACCAGATCCCCCGCGTAGGGGTGGCGGGGAGGAACATCCATCCCGGTACATTCTTCATAGATTTCCCGGATTTTGGGAAGATCGGAAAAATCGAGTCCCGTATCTATACCGTGGCTGAAAAGGTTCAGCGCGACGGTAACCAGATCCACGTTCCCCGTGCGCTCACCGTTTCCGAACAGGGTTCCCTCCACCCGCTGGGCGCCGGCAAGCATCCCGAGCTCGGAAGAGGCCACTCCCGTACCCCGGTCGTTATGGGTGTGCAGACTGATTACCGCGGACTCGGGATTTTTCATGTGGGTGATAAACCATTCTATCTGATCGGCATACACATTAGGAGTTCCGTACTGCACCGTCTCGGGGAGGTTAAGAATAACCGGATGTTCCGGGCTAGGCTCCCAGACATCCATTACCGCTTCACAGACTTCCAGCGCGAAATCGGATTCGGTGTCGGAAAAGCTTTCCGGTGAGTACTGCAGCATCACCTCGGTGCCGTTAAGCTCCTTCATGTACTTTTTAACCAATACGGCTCCCTTTACCGCCAAAGCTTTTACTTCTTCCATGGACATCCGGAACGTTATTTTCCGCTGCAGAGTCGAAGTGGAGTTATAAAGATGGATAACCGCCCGTCCCGCTCCCTTTAAACTTTCTACGGTCCGGGAAATCAGATCCTCCCTTGCCTGGGTTAGAACTTGGACTGCCGTGTCTTCAGGCACATGATTTTCTTCGATCAGCTTCCTGGTAAAATCGAAATCGATCTGAGAGGCGGAAGGGAATCCAACCTCAATTTCCTTGAAACCCGTTTTAACTAGGAGATCAAACATGGCCATTTTTTTCGTGATACTCATCGGTACCGCCAGAGCCTGATTTCCGTCCCTAAGGTCCACACTGCACCAGCGGGGCGTTTTTTCAATTTTGTTGTCCGGCCACTTTCGGCGCTCCATCCGGGGCTGGGGATAGGGTTTGTACTTTGCCATAATTCTCTCCTTTGCTAAAAAAAATGCCCGCCTCCGAAATAAATCGGCGGCGGGCTGTCGTTTTCGAAAATGGAGCTCCTTCTACAACTCCATCAGCTCAGAAACGAAGTCCCCGCCCGCGGCGAGGCTTAGAAGGCTGAGGTATAGAGCTTTCTTAGAAGAAGACTTTATCATTGAAAAAAACAATAGGGAGATTGAAAAAAAATGTCAAGTAGGGGTTAGGTTACATCAGAAATTGCCGGCTTTGATTGCGTATGATGCTATTCGGCGGTTATGATCAAACAGCAGTTCATCCTCAGCCTTCCGAAAGGCGTACCTGATTCCGCACGAGGTGTTCCTGAATCCGCAGTCTAAGTTCCGTCTGTATATGCCTGCTCTCCGGATTGTTCACCAAATTGTGCTGTTCCTCCGGATCCTTTTCCATGTCAAACAGCAGGTACGGAACGCCCAGCCTGTTTATCCCCAGTTTCCATCTCTTATCCATGTACATTATTTCGCCGTGAATTTCGGAAACAGCAAAATCCCGGTGCGCCGACTTCGGGTTTTCCAGGACTGGACAGAGAGATTTGGCAAACTGCTGATGTTTCAGGACTCCCCCCGCGAGTTCCGTTATGGTAGGTCCGATATCGAACCATTCAGCCGGAGAATCACAGATGCTTCCGGCGGCGGAGCTTGCCGCTGTTGCCGGGGTCCGGATAATTAGAGGTACCCGGACGGCTGAGTTGAGAAATGTTTCCTTGTAAATCAATCCGTAATCACCGTTCATCTCACCATGGTCGGACGAAAAGACGATAACGGTATTCTCCAACTCTCCCCGCTTCTCGATAGTTTTGAGTATGTCTCCGATCTGATCGTCGATAAGGGAGACGTTACCGGCGTAATCCGCGCGCATCTTTTTTACATCCTCCGGCGAAGGTTTCGGTGACCGGTCTAACTTAAAGTGAAGATAACCCGCGGGCGTATCCTCCAGCCGGTCAGGCCGGGGGATAGGATCCGGCATATCCTCAGGATCGTACATACCGGCGTACGGTTCCGGGGTGTCCCAGGGCTCATGAGGTGTTCATTCCTGTTCCATCCTAAGCTCCTCAGCCGGTTCACTCACCGCGATTCTTTTTTATGGGAATATACATAGTGTAGGTCGTCCGGGGTTTCCGTTTAAGATATATACTTCCCCTCAATTGCTGTATCATGGAAGTTATCAGCTGTAAGCCCAGGGTGGAAGGATTATCCAGACTGATATCTTCGGGGAAGGGACGGCCGTTGTTCGAAACTGATAATATATATTCATCTGATTTATCCGAGCGCGTCAGCAAAACGGTAAAACGGGGCTCTATCCCCGGCACAAAACCGTGTTTAACGGCATTGGTGGCAATTTCGTTCAGTATAAGGCCCAGAATAACCGCCGTTTTTGCGGACAACATAACCTCTTTAACATTTTCTTCAATGATAACCGGGGCATCTCTGTAAAACGAGAAAACACTCACGAGCAGGTCGTGAAGATACCGGCTTATTTTTATGTGGGTAGCATCAGCTGTTTGATACAGGGTATCATGAATAAAGCTGATGACATCGACCTGGCTTTTAATGTCCGACAGGTCAGCGGCATCTCCGATGGTGGTATCCTTCAAGTTGAGCAGGGAAGATACCATGTTCAGGTTATTTTTAACGCGGTGATTCAGTTCCCGCATCAGCCGTTCCCGTTCACCGAGGGCCAGCTTAAGCTTCTCCTCCGATTCTTTTCGTTCCGTTATATCCACACCGATAGCCCAGGCATGCCAGCCCGGAATAGATACCTTGCCGGAAACATTTGACCAGCTAATGGTTTTTTTTGTCCCGTCCTTACAGGTAAGCACGAACTCCTTGTCCCGGAAATCCAGCCCAAGCGCTGTAAGTTCATCTATCATGCGTTTACGGTACTCATCGTCCGGATAGAGGAGTTCCATGGCCTTGGGATTCCCCACCATTTCTTCAGCAGAAAATCCGGTGACCCGAGAACACTCCTGATTCCACATGACGAAATTGGAAGTCTCATCCAGGGCATCCATCATCACCGGCATGGTTTCCACAACCTTCCGCAGCCGGTCCTCACTCTCCCGTAAAGACTTTTCAGCATTTTTTCTCTCGGTTATATCTTTTATGTGTTCCACAACACCCACGACTTCGCCGTGTTCGTTTTTTAGGGGATACGCGGTTAACTCCGACCAGTAGAATCGGCTGTCCGACAGCGGAATTTTTATTTCCGCTGTCTGCACCGTTCCGGTTTTCAAGGCTGTCACGACGGGACACCAGGGACAAATATCACCACGTTTTTGATATGCTTCGTGGCATTTTCTCCCAACCAGGGAGCGGCCGGTTCCATGTTTTTGCTTCATCCAGCTGTTCACATAGGATATACGGAGATCCGTATCCAGCACGCTGATTCCGCCCTGAATGGCTTCCACAACTCCCTCAAGGAATCTCTGGGATTCCAAGATCTGTAGATTTTTCTGATACTCCGCGGTAACGTCGTGGAAAACGAGCACAACACCGGTTATTTTACCGTTTTCATCTTTAACCGGAGCTGCCGAGTCGGCAATTTTGTACTCTTTTCCGTCTTTCGCGATTAGTATGGTATGATTAGCTAAACCGACTATCCTGCCTTCCTTAAGCACCCGTTCCGCGGGATCCGCGGAAGGGCTTCGGGTATCAGCATTCACGATACGAAAAACGTCCGTTAAGGGCTTCCCCCGCGCCTCCCGCAGCGGCCATCCGGTTAATTGCTCCGCAACGGGATTCATACCGTCAATGACGGCATTGCAGTCCGCGGTTATGACCGCGTCTCCAATGGAATTTAACGTTGTTCTCAGGCTTTCCTTCTTCCGGTAAAGATCCTCCTCGATCTTTTTCCGTTCCGTCACGTCAGTGCTGATGCCGACCATTCCCGAGGGAGTACCGGCTTCATCATACACCAGCTGAACCCGGCAGTCGAAAAGAATACGCCTTCCATCCTCGGTAAAGTTAACTACTTCCCCATGCCATCTTCCCGTGGTAGAGACGGCATTTATTATCTCCTGCTGAGACGCGCCATAATCGGGATCTTCTCCGTATGCCTGTACACTCTTTCCGATAAATTCCGAAGCGCTTTTCCGGAACAGCTCACATTCCGCCTGGTTAACATAGGTTATACGGCCGGCAAGGTCGGTAGCAGTTATTCTGTCCTGGATCTGATCAAGAAGCATCGCCTGAAACGCGGCTTTCTCTTCCGCCTTTTTCCGTTCCGTTATATCCACGGCAATGGAACGGCTCTCGATGACGGTACCGTCGGTATCCGTAATCGGATTGGCTGAAAGACTAATCCAGATTATACCGGCGTCCGCTCTCCGCATCTGTAATTCTTCATCCCGGAAAGCTTCCCCTTTTTTTAAACGTTCAAACAATCTTTTGGCTTTTTTCTTTCCGGAAGATGTATCAGCGTAGAAATCAAATATCAGTCTTCCCGCCAGTTCCTCCTGGGATAATCCTAACATCGCCGCGCCCCGTTTGTTACACCGGTGAATAAACCCCATCATATTCACCGAAAAATAAGCATCCGGAGCGTTCTCGTACAGATCTTCTAATTCTGCTTCCCGCTGTTTTAACCGCTGGTGCGTATCGAACAGTTCAAATGCCATATGTATCGATTCAACTAGAACAAACTCTCCCGCGTTTTTTAGAACATACCCGTAACGGGTAATTCCTTTTACCTTATCCACCATCTCCTTCTCGGAATGACTTGTCAAAAAAACGATTGGAATCTCTAGTTCGGAAAGAATCTTCTGAGCCGCCGCCGTCCCATCCATCTTGCCTCGGCCTAAATCTATATCCATAAGAATTAGATCGATGTTCCGGTTTTTTTTTACCGACATCACGGCATCCCGGCCGTTATACACGGTGGATACAGAAAACCCATGGTCTTCAAGGATCTTTTTCTCACTTAGAGCTATTATTGCTTCATCTTCAACAAGTAAAATATTGCGACGGGCATTTGTGACCATGCCGTACCAACCTCCGGTAAAATCAGAATGTATT
>CAYLLE010000064.1:5357-20026 GCA_964384485.1 uncultured Spirochaetales bacterium
CGGTTTTCGCCGGAGGGTCTGGGGGTGACTTTGGAATCTTTCAGAGCCTGAAGCCCGGAAAATTCATATTCGATTTGATTTTCCGGTCCTAACTGACCGCCGTGATTTATCCTGAAAACGTACCGGCCGGTTCCGTTGATGTTGCTATTGAACCGCTTCAGGTTTAGTATAAACCCATATGGAAACAAAACTCTTTCTGCATCCTAAAATGATTATTGACAGAATTGACCCCAGAATTTACGGGGGTTTTATAGAACATCTGGGCCGGGCGGTGTACGAGGGAATTTATGAGCCTGACCACAAATCCGCTGATGATCAGGGCTTCCGGCAGGACGTGCTGGAACTGGTGAAGGAACTGGATATGCCGGTTACCAGATATCCCGGAGGGAATTTCGTTTCCGGTTACGAATGGGAAGACGGGGTCGGACCGGCAGCGGAGCGGCCTGCCCGGCTCGACCTGGCATGGAAGGCTCTGGAACCGAATACGGTGGGAACAAACGAGTTTACCGACTGGTGCCGGAAGGCTGGAACGGAACCGATGCTGGCGGTTAACCTGGGAACCCGGGGTCCCGGCGATGCTCAAGCACTGGTGGAATACTGCAACCACCCCGGCGGATCGAAGTACTCCGATTTGAGGCGGGAACACGGGTGGACCCGACCCCATGGGATTAAAACATGGTGTCTGGGAAACGAAATGGACGGAAACTGGCAGATAGGACACAAGACGGCGGAGGAATACGGCAGAATCGCCCGGGAAGCGGCAAAAATGATGCGGTGGACTGATCCGTCCATAGAACTTGCGGCGTGCGGATCCTCATCACCTCTGATGAAGAGTTTTGCTTCATGGGAATCAACGGTGCTGGAACATACCATGGACCTGGTGGATTATATCTCTCTCCACCGTTATTACGGTAACAGATCGGGAAACACCGAAGAGTTTCTGGCGATGAACGACGAGATGGACCGGTTCATCAAATCCGCGGCCGCGGCGTGTGACTATACCGCGGCGAAGCTCAAAACCGGGAAGAAGATCATGCTCTCCTTTGACGAATGGAATGTATGGTACCATTCCGATAACGACCGGAACCGTTCACCGGAATGGACCGCGGCCCGGCATCTGCTGGAAGGCATCTATACCGTGGAAAGCGCCCTCCTGGCGGGCGGTATGCTCATCACCCTGATGAATAACGCGGACCGGGTAAAAATCGCCTGTCTGGCACAGACGGTAAACGTGATCGCTCCCATCATGACCAGAAAGGGCGGCGGCGCCTGGCGGCAGACCATCTTCTATCCCTTTAAATACGCGTCGGCGTTCGGCAGAGGGACAGCCCTGAAGCCGGTTACCGAAGGACCCGCGTACCGGACCTCGTTTCAGGGACAGGAACCCGGAGAGGTACACTATCTTTCGGTCTCCGCTGTTTACCGGGAAGCCGAAAATGAGACAGTGATTTTCGCGCTGAACAGGAACCTGGACCGGGAAGTGGTTCTGGAAGCAGACCTTGCCGCTTTTAATCCGGAAGGGGTAATCCAATGGATCGAGCTTGCCCATGATGATTTGAACGCGGTTAATACCGAGGATGAACAGCCGGTAGGACCCCGGGAACGGATCGACGTTTCCGTCCGGGACGGGCTGGTGAGGGTTCCTCTTTCCAAAGCCTCCTGGAATATGATTCGGGTCAAGTGCGGATGACGGCTATACCGTTTCCCCGTATCACCGCCCGCAATCCGCGTTCGGATGTCCGGTATCTCACCCCGGATCTCCCCGGGAGCTGGCACCGGTTCTTCGATACCTCCCCGGTCAGTCCGTCAGGACGGTATCTTGCCGTCACCAGCTTTCCTTTTGAAGACCGCAGCCCTTATCACGGCGAACCCGCGGAGGCAGCAGTTATTGATCTGGAACAGGGTAAGACCGTCATGAGAACATCAACCCGGGGCTGGGATACCCAGCTGGGAGCCCAGTGTCAGTGGGGAACAACCGATCATGAACTCTACTACAACGACATGGATCCGGATGACTGGAAGCCTTACGGCATTAAAACCGATCCTCTTTCCGGTGCCATGGAGAAACTTGAGGGCACCGTCTACATGGTGTCTCCCGACGGCGGTTTCGCCCTTTCACCCGATCTCAGACGGATGGGATTTACCCAGAGCGGCTACGGTGTAAGGGTACCGCCCAGCCGGATCCCCCTCCTTCCGGGTGCTCCGGAAACCGACGGAATCTGGATTACCCGCACCCGTACGGGCAAGACGGAACTTCTCCTGCCGTTATCGGAAATCGCCGCCGCTCTGGGGCGAGAGATTGAACCGTGCAGTCCCGATTCCGGAGATTTTTACTGCTTCCATCTGAAATGGAATCCCCAGCAGACCCGTATCATGGCGGTTATCCGGTTCCGTCCCTGGGGAACCGGAGGCGCAAGAATCTTCCTGGTCACCCTTAAACCGGACGGCTCCGACCTTAGGATGTCCCTTCCTCCGTCGGTCTGGGGCCCCCTACGGGGTCACCATCCCCAATGGCACCCCGACGGTGAACACATCATCATGAATCTGGCCCTGGAAGGAAACGGGAACGGACTCCGGTTCGTCCAATTCCGGTATGACGGAAGGGAACGGAAAGTGCTGGTGCCGGGGGCGACCGGTTCGGGCCATCCCTCCATTCACCCCGGCGGCAAATACCTTCTAACGGACTGGTACGAATACGAGTCTCCCTATTCCGACGGGACCACCGCGGTCCGCTGGATAAATCTGCGGGACGGCACAGAAACCGAACTGGCACGAATACCGGCAAGCCCCGGTTTTACCGGTCCGCTTATGGAACGCCGGGTGGATCCCCATCCGGTATTCACACCGGACGGCGGGAAAGCGGTATTCAACGGCTGTTACCAAGGCGTCCGGGGGGTGTTTTCGGTGGAGCTATCACTCTAAAAAAAATTGGTATATAATAGTAAATATGGAAGCAACTCTCTATTATTTCACCGGTACCGGTAACTCATTGTCTGTCGCAAAGCAGTTCGCCCACGAATTAGGTGACGCGAAACTCATCGGTATACCCTACTTGATGAACAGCAAAAGTCCTGTTCCGATACACGGTAAAACAGCGGGAATTGTCTTTCCTGTCTATATGCACCGTCCTCCTCATATCGTCCGGAATTTTATTTCCCGGATCCCGAAAACCGATTACCTGTTCGCGGCCGCGGTTAACGCGGGAGATGTGGGAGGCACTTTTAACTATTTAGGGAAAGAACTGAAAAATAGTTCCGGCTCCAAGTTTAAAAGTACAGTCAGCATCAAGATGCCGTCGAATTATATTACCTGGGGAGAAGCAGCCCGGGGCGCGGAGCGTGAATCTCTTTACAAGGATATGCACCGGAAGGTAAAAGAGGTCTCGGTGCTCATTTCCTACGGAAAAGAATACCACGATAAACAGACAAACTTTTTTAACCGGAAAATATGGCCCGGAATGATGTACGGCATGGGGTATAAATTTATTCCGAATCTGGCGAAAAACTTCTCCGCGGATGATTCCTGCACGGGCTGCGGAGTATGCGCCCAGGTCTGCCCGGTCAACAACATCGAAATTACCGACGGACGCCCTGTTTGGGACGACCGGTGTGAACAATGCTTCGCCTGTATCAATTTGTGCCCTGAATCGGCTATTCAATACGGAACGAAAACTAAAGACCGTCAGCGGTACCGCCATCCCGGCACATCGGTCAATGATATCCGGAAACAGAAAGAGCCTCCGGCGGAATGAAAATTTACCGCGGCTCCGTCGTAACCTGCGATGAAAAAGAATCAGTTTTTTCATACCTCGTCGAAGACAACGGTAAAATCGTCCATACCGGCAGCGACCTCCCCCCACAATACCGGGGCGGAACGGTAACCGACCTGGGAGATAAGGCGCTTCTCCCCGGCTTCGGAGACGGTCATCTTCATTTCTCAAACTGGGCCCTGTTCAACGCTACCTTTGATGTCCGGGAAGCGTCCGATTTTAACGGTCTCGCGGAAATAATCAACGGATACGCCGGCCGCGACCGGAAATCAAAAGTTCTCCTGGGATTCGGATTGTCCCGCCACATCCTCCGGGAAGAGAGATTGATTACCAGAGAAGAACTTGACCGGATTACCAGCCGTCCGGTGTATATCGTTTCCTACGACGGACATTCAGCGGTGACCAACTCTTCCGGCATTGCCCTTTTCCCGGAACAAATCAGACGGGAACACGGGTTTGATCCTGAAAGGGGACATATTTATTACGAAGCATTCTACAAAGCTACCGATTTTATCTCCGGCACTTTCAGCGCTCCGTTTCTGATTAAGGCAATCCTCCGGGGTACGGATACCCTGGCGGCGGCGGGTATCACCCTTGCCCATCCAGTGGAAGGGGTGGGGTTTCCCCGGGACATGGATGTGGACTTGGTAAAATTCCTGGCGAAAGGTTCCGGGGTAGCTTTCCGTATTTATTTTCAGACTACCCGCGTGGAAAAGGTCTTGAAGCGGAAGCTGCCGCGGATCGGCGGCTGTTTTGCTACCGCCTTAGACGGCTGTTTCGGCGCGAAGGACGCGGCCCTCTTGGACCCGTATACCGATGAACCCGAAAACCGGGGGATCCTGTTTCATCAGCCCGGTCCCCTCCGTCATTTTGTCCGGACCGCGCACGATGCCGGACTGCAGATCCAGCTTCACGCCATCGGCGATGCCGCGGTAAAGCTGGGGACGGAGGCTCTGGAAGCGGCAATCCGGGGGAATCCCCGGAGGGATCACCGCCATACCCTTATCCATGCCTGCCTTATCCCTCAGGAGACTATGGAAAAAATCGCCTCCCTGGAAATCGGGATCACCCTTCAGCCTCCGGTCCTGACATCTCCCCTGGAACCGTCAAGATATCTCGAAAAAATCCTGGGCGGACGGGCTGCTGATATATCGCCGCTCAGGAAAATGACGGATATGGGTATTCCCTTAAGCGGAGGATCCGACGCCCCGGTCACCCCGCCGGATCCCATTGCCGGAATTCACGCCGCGTGTAATTACCGGATTCCGGAACAGTCACTTACTCTTCAGGAAGCTCTCCGGCTCTATACGTACAACGTGGCCCGGACAAGTTTTGATGAAAAGGAACGGGGCTCTCTTGAACCGGGAAAGCGGGCGGATATGACCGTACTCAACAGGAATCCCTTCAGCTTGCCGAAGGAGGAACTGAAAGATTTAAAGGTCCTGGAGACCTATGTCTCCGGGAAACCGTATCGGCCGAAAAAATTGGCCGGCACGTCTTTAAAAAGCATCTTCAATCCGGCAGCATACTAGCATCATAGATCCCAGGGCACCTGATTTCCCCGGTTTTCCGGTATCGAATGATATTCGATACAGTCGGAGAAGTAATCGTCCAGGAGGGTTATCCCGAACTCTTTGACCATTTCCGGAGCGGTCCTTTCCTCCGACCAGCTTTGAATCATCACACTTCCGACTTTTCCGGGATCGTGAATCGAAACCTGCTTCCGGTATTTTTCTTTCATAGCGGCGAGTTTTTCCCGGTTATTGTCGAGATGGGTCATGCACCGGTCCAGGTTTATTGAACTTGCGGTGTACTGATGATAATTTGTCGAGGAAGAAATAACCTCTCCGAAGGGGTTCCGTATTTCCGACGGCACCTTCGGTCCGGCAATGGCTCCGGCAAAAAAGCTTCTGCAGGAGTACGCCCAGTATCCCTGCATTAGTCCGCCGTGATACATGGAGCTGAATAGAACCAGATCGGGTCCGAGAGATTTATAATGGAGCCGGAGATCGTCGAAGTTGAGATCGAAGCAGACGGCGCACCCGACTGTGCCGAAATCGCACCGGATAAGGGGATCCATGGTTCCGCAAAGGATGCCGCCCCGGGTACGTTCGGTGACGATGGGATGAACCTTATCGTAGACACCGGCGATTTCTCCGTCCCTGCCGATCACGGTTTGGGAGTTCCGGAAACTGCCGTCGGAAATCTCACGGACCGCTGAGTATACCAGATACGTTTTATTTGAGGACGCGATTTCCCGGAAGAAGTTTAAAATCCGGTCGCCCCGGTACCGGTAGTAATCGGGCAGATCAGACTTTTCTTCATAGAAGTCGGATGGTCTGTCGCAGCATTCAGGAACCAGTACGATGTCCGGATTATCCAGCATCACCGGTTTGAACTCATCCTGCCAGAACCGGATCATTTTATCCGTCACCTGGGCGGGGTCTCTTGTTCCGAGAAAAGGCGCTGTATGACCGATAACTGCCGCGATGATGTTCCGGGACATAAAATATACTCCTACTCATATCCTCGCGCAAATCGGGTAAATAGTCTACAGTCTCTACCGCTCTCTACCGCCTATTCCGTAACAAGATCTTCCTTTTTGCGGGAACCTTGATCTACCGCCGATACTCCCTATTATAAGACACGTACTCCCAAATATTATATAGAGGATTTTAACGAAAAGGTTCGGCTTCCTCTTTCGGTTCCCTCCGTAACGGATCAATGCGTCCGCCTTTTCCCCATCAAAGCGAAACCGCTGTAAATAAGTCCGACTAAAACAACGGGTATAATTATCCAGATCACCTGATGCCCCACCGTTATCTGGAAGAAAAGGGTGGCAATAATCCATGCCATCGCGGTCAGGTAAAGCACCGCGAGCCAACCGTATCCCTTCCCGATCTCCCGGATGATAGCGCCGAGAGCGGCAACACAGGGGAAATAGATTAGGATGAAGAGAAGATAAGCATAGGCTTGAGGAGACCCATAGGTGAACCGATTCCGCATAGATGAATAAATCGAAGAGTCTGTTTCGAGTTCATCCGCGACAGCATCTTCATCCCCGGATATCATGCCGACCCCAATAGGATCTTTCAGTCCTCCAAATATTCCGGCTAAGTTTTCGGGGATTGTAACGAACGCGGCGCCCAAGCCTTCCCAGATATTAAAGGATTCCTCTTCAACTTCGATATCAGCCGCTCCATCTTCCCCGCCTTTATCCCCGGAGGCGTCGATCTGGCTATACAAACTGCTCAGGGTACCGACTACCGCTTCCTTCGCGAAGAGTCCGGTGAAAATTGAAACAGTGGCGGGCCAGTTGTCCTCTTCCACACCCATCGGTTTGAACACAGGGGTGATAGCCTTTCCTATCCGGGCTAAAACAGATTGATCGGAATCTTCATTACCGAAACTGCCGTCTATACCGAGAGAACTGAGAAATGCCAACACCGCCACAACAATGATAATGACCCGGCCTGCACGAAACATGAAAATTTTCAATCTCGTCCATGTATGGGACATAATATGTCTAAAACGGGGTCCGTGATACGGCGGCAATTCAAGAACAAAGTGAGAGACTTGTCCCTTAAAAAGCGTATTCTTTAACAGGAGTCCGGTAACCAATGCAACCAGAATCCCGGCCAAGTAAATGCTGAATACCGCCAAGCCGGGTCTTCCCGGGAAAAAGGCAGCCGCGAACAGGGCGTACACCGGGAGCCGGGCGCCGCACGACATTAGAGGTGTCATAAAGACCGTTAAAAACCGATCCCGTTTACTTTCCAATGTACGGGTCGCCATAACCGCTGGTATAGTACACCCGAATCCGACCAACATGGGAATGAACGCCTTACCGGGTAAACCCAACCAGCGCATAAAGCGGTCCATTACAAATGCTGCCCTTGCCATGTAACCCGAATCTTCCAGGATGGACAGCATCAGAAACATCATAAAGATGATGGGAATAAAGGTAGCCACCGTTTGAATCCCGGCGCCAATGCCCCCTGCCAATACATTTACCAACCACTCCGGTGAGTTCATCAGCTCCAGTAGTCTGCCGAACCCGTCTACAAAAATTGCACCGAAAAACACATCAAAAAAATCGATAAATGCTCCGCCGAGATTCATGGTCAGCCAAAAAACCAGGTATATTACTCCAAGGAAAATGGGAATTCCCAAAACCTTATTCAGAACCATCCTGTCTATTTTCTCCGACACAGAAGTCCGAATATCGGTCCTTTTTAAGATATCTCTACACAAACCCTGTATAAAGCCGTATTTGTATTCCGCGCAGGTTACGTCGGGACTTTCTCCCAACAGTTTCTCTATACCCGATAATTGTTCGGAAACCTGTTCCCTGGAAATACAGCCGAGATTCAGGGTTTTCTCTGTTACCCACGGATCACCTTCCAGCAGCTTTAGGCTTACCCATCGGGGGGTTGTACGAAAAGCTTGGGCGATCTCTTCCACCTTGGGGGACCACTCTTTTATCAGTTCCTCAATTTCATTGGGATAGCGGATTTCGACGTTGGAAGGTTTAACCTTCCCTAACTCTTTAACAATCCGGCTGACAGCACGGCTGATATCACCGGGACTAGTTGCTGTTATTGGAACCACCGGCACACCAAGCTCCTCTTCCAATAGAACGGTATCGATTTTAATATTATTCTTTTCCGCCTGATCCATCATGTTGAGCACAAGTAAAACCGGCACTTCCATCTCCAGAAGGTTCGTCGTAAGAAAAAGGTTGCGTTCAAGATTAGCGGCATCGACAATGTTTACAACTAAATCCGGTTCACCGCTTAAAATGTAATCCCGAGCCACTACCTCATCTTCCGAGTCGGCAGATAAAGAATATATCCCCGGCAGGTCCACCACCAAGACATTATCTTTATCCGCTTTCAGCGGACCGGTCTTCTTCTCTACGGTTACCCCTGGCCAGTTTCCAATCTTCTGTTTTCCCCCGGTAAGACCGTTAAACAGGGTCGTTTTCCCGGTATTAGGATTCCCTACAACCGCGACAGTAAACCTGTCGGTTTTTTTCATCTTTTCGGTGAGCATTTATCACTCCTTATCTTAAGCACATCCGCTTCTCCTTTTCGTAGAGACAGCTTGAACCCCCTCACTTCAATTTCTATCGGATCTCCCATTGGGGCAACTTTGAGCAGCTTAACTTTTGTCCCCTTTGTCAAACCCATGGAAAGAAGTTTTTTCCGGTATGAATCAACTCCCTCTTTAAAACCGGTAATAACAGCTTCTTCGCCTGCGTTCAGTTTCCGCAGCACACTCATGATTTCCTCCTGTCGGTATAAATTGTTAGTCACGCCTAACTTTTTAGCTAAATTTTTTCCTTTCATACGACCATGATCTTCCGTGCCAACCCTTGACCTACCATTATTGTTTCCCCGAACACAGACACCAGAACCGGACCGTGATGATTGGTTCTTCTGATATAAACCTTCATACCCGGTAAAATTCCCAAAGCTGCGGTTTTATTGCGCAGCTGCTTTCCTCCGTCAAGTTTAACTATTTTAACCGGACCAATCCTCCCAACGTCCGAGAGAGGTATTTCCTTTCTGAGAAAAGCGGTATTGTTAGTTGACTGGGTGAACATCTTGTGCCTCCATTCCATCCATAACCTCCGACCAAAAAACATCAGTTTTTATGTATTCACTATTGGTGCTAACATACGTCTTGAATCCGCTGAGTACTTTCTGAGTTTTTTTATCCGAAACCCAGGTGAATTGAATAAATGCCGCCATCCGGTTGAGCACATCCTGCGAGACCGTATGCTCCAATTTACATGCCGAGTCGCCCGCATTATTCTTATCAACTCCTAGAACATTAGATAAGAAGTACTCCAGAACAGTATGTTTCTTGAGTACCTGCTTTGCTTCTTTATTACCTGCGGGAGTAAGGGTGATGGTACCGTAAGGTTCATAATTAATCAGCCCGCGCTCCGCTAAGATACGAAGGGCAGAAGTCACCGACGACCCTTTTACCTTGAGTTGTTTAGCTATCTCCTTGGCCCTTACCGCGTTCTTTTCCATAATTATCCGGTAAATCGTTTCAAGATAGTCCTCTAAGCTGGCTGAGAGTTTTGAATGTTTAGCCTTTGTCATTTAATCACCCCGCATTAATTAGCCTTACCTAACTTTATATCGTGCGCCTAACTTTATGTCAACCCGGGTTAACGGCTGTAATGTGGGAGAGCATGAACGAGCTATTACTTGTCAGTTGTCACCCCATCACCCTTTAATTTACAACATTACTCCAGCTTGTTGACAAAAGGGATAAAGCAAGTGAATATTAGTCTCGTCTAACTAAATTAGTGCAGGGTATCCTGAAATGACGGGGGATGGTATTTGTATAACAGACATCTTTTTAAAATGGCTCGGGAATCCGGAATCTACATCGCCGTGAAGGTATTTATCCAAACCGTAAGGCTGTTTCTTTCAATTTTTCAATTTTACGTGCTTGCGGGTTTCACCGAAAAAATTGTCCGGGGGCAAATAACCACAGATATGCTTACCCGTATTGTTGTAATAATCAGCGGCCTCATGACTGCAAAATTGGTATTCACGGTACTGGAAAGCAGAAGCAGTGTCGTTATATCATCAAAAATACGCCGGAAGATACGGGACTCCATCTATGCCAAAATCCTCTCTTTGGAGATGAGTTATTATTCAATATCAGGCTCCGCATCTACCGCGGCGGGATTAAGCGAAGGGATCGAATCACTGCAGCTGTACTTTGATCGGTTTCTGCCGCAGCTATTCTACAGTCTTGCCGCTCCAATCATCCTCTTTGTCTTTCTCCTTACCCTTTACCCGGTTTCAGCCGTTATTTTAATCGCGGTACTGCCCCTAATCCCGGTATCAATTGTTCTTCTGACACGGATAAAAACATCTTCCGCGAAAAGACCGTGGTACTGATTTCTCACCGTCCCTCCGCTTTTATTTACGCGGACACGATCTATGTACTGGAAAAAGGAAAAATAACGGAACAGGGCAGTTATGACAGTCTGCTTGCAGCTCGGGGAACTCTTTGGAAAATACTCAAAACCGAGCATGCCTCTTAAATTCAGGTATAATTGAACCGATACTATAGGTGTATGAGGGAAACAAAAATAATCCTAGTATTCGGTTTTACTGTGCTATTCTTTTGCCTCTCCCAACCCATGTGGGCTCATCCCCACATGTTTATTAAAGCGAAGCACGGGTTGATTACAAATCCGTCGGGCGTTACCGGGCTGCAGGTGGAATGGGAATTCGATCAGGTTTTCTCTCAGCAGATTGTTATGAGCTTCGATACAAATAAAAACGATAAATTTGAATCAGAAGAAATTAAAGCTATTCGGGAAGGGGCGTTCAGCAATCTTAAAAACTATCATTATTTTACCTACGCGGAAACCAAACAAGGAGAGTTTCCGATTGAAAATATTCAGGATTTTTCAGCACGGATAGGGGAAAACGGGTTCCTTTATTATACTTTTACCGTTCCTCTTCATATTCCAGCCGATACACATTGGCGGGAGTTCCGGCTCCTGGCCTACGACGATACCTATTTTGTGGATATAATCTTTGCTGAAAATTATTTTTCCGTTCAGGAACAGGAATCTCTGGAATTTCAATACACCAAGTTAAAGAATCCTGAAAGAACTTATTACTTCGGCACCATTGTCCCTGAACAAATCGCGGTTAAGGTCAGAAAGAAATGAAATGGTCAATAATCATGGTTCTGCTCATAGTATTTGTTTCAATTCGCGGCTACGCGGAAAATCCGTTTTTTGGTTCTCCCGGGGAACAGGAACCAGCACAAAATAAAGCGGATAAATCCGCTTTTTCCGTAAATCAGGAAAGCTTCATCGGTCTGCGCACTCCCGGAGCCCAAAAAATCATCGGCGTTCAGCGGGGCCTGCATGGAAAACTATCCCGGTTTCTCTACAGCATGAAAGAAAACAGAACCGCTTCAACCGGACGTGTTTTAGCAGGACTCGGGTTTCTTTACGGTCTCCTGCACGCGCTTCTTCCGGGGCATAGAAAATCCATTTTAGCAGCCTATTTTCTAACAAGAAAAGCCTCCCCGGCTACAGGCATCGGCAGCGGAATGCTTCTGGGGCTGCTCCACGCGGGCAGTTCAGTCGTCATCATCACAGTTGGATATTACCTTCTCAATACCGCGCTTTCCTTTTACTTTGAAGAAACAAGCCGGATACTTTCCCGAATATCCGCGGTTGTGATAATGGGAGTCGCCGTGATTATGCTGATAATAAATATCCGTCATTCTGTTTCTTCCAAAGACGAAGACAATCATACCGGTAAAAAACAACGCAGACTTTTGACAGGTATTCTTTTAACCGGCATTATCCCGTGTCCAGGATCCGCTATGATCCTACTTATGACTATATCCCTGGGAATACTTCCCGCCGGAATATTAACTGTAGCGGGAATGTCCCTCGGGATCGGTGTAACTTTATCCTCCATTGCGGTCCTTACCATAATCGCGAAAAATAGGGCACTATCGTTTATTCAAGGGAAAGGGAACCGTATTCTCCATCACGGATTGGAATACGCCGGAAGCCTTTTTCTCTTTCTAACCGGGGCTGTTCTCTTATTATTTTAATACGATTAAATAGAAATAATTGCCAATCCTCCGGAGAGGATATATCCTATACGGTATGAAACAATTATCAAAAGTACAAAAAGGAACATTCTTGATTTCCCTTGGGCTCTTCGGAATTTTGAGCCTGATCACCTTTCTTCTGACTCCGGTCCTCCGGGATAATTTCTACCCCCTCCTTCCGGATAAAGGCGCGGCCTGGTATTTCTGGCAGCTTCCCTCGCCGGAACAGGGAGGCAGAATCAGTTTCTGGCTGGGGTATGCGGTACATCAGATTACCGTCTGGATTCTGATATTTAAAGGCATGAACCGGAAACCCCTTCAGGACGGGATTGCTAAATACAACTACGTCATTTTCGGGGTCAATTTTCTCTTCGCCGTTCTTCATCTGCTCCAAACCCACATCTGGTACGACGGTCTGGCTCAGGATGTTCCGATCTGGACCAGCCAAGGATCCGTAATCGTAATGCTGGTACTGATATTGTTTCTGATGATCCCGGTAAGGGGACTTTTTTGGGGCAAAAAGTTTACGCCCCCGCCGACCGCCTACCGGTTCGTGCGTAAGTGGCACGGCATATATATTTCCTGGGCTCTGATATATACCTTCTGGTTTCACCCAATGGACGGGAATTGGGGACTCATCAGCGGATTCGTCTATATGTTCCTCCTTTTTGTTCAGCTGTCATACTTCAATACACCTATCCATTTTATGCGGTGGTGGATCGTTCTCCTTGAATCGTTTGTCACCGTTCATGCCTTTCTTATCACGGTATATAAAGACAATCCCATATGGCCGATGTTTCTGACCGGGTTTCTGGTGATGTTTTTTCTGACCCAGGTGCACACATTCAGGATGAAAACCTATGTAAAATGGCTGCTTCTCTTCCTCTTCACTGCAGGAACACTGCTCCTTTACCTATTCGTGCGCGGGATCGGCCATATTTACGAGGTGACTTTCATCCCCCTGGCACTCTACGGAGGCGCCGGAGCGCTCCTGGTTATAGGATTAGCGGTAGAAAAGATAAAATCACATGGACATCCTGAAGGAAGTTAGAGAAGTGTTCCCCTGGCGCTGTAAGCCATGGAACCAGGGAAACACTGTATTTTCGAAAAATCGGCCGCCACGGATATGGAGGACGCGAAACGGATCAGCTGTTTAAGAAGGAGTTGACCGGGATTTGCTGCCCTGTATCACTTCGATGTGGCTAAAATTGATCAAACCCCGGCGTAAAGCCGGGGCTGATCACCGCATCAATCAAATCTCATTCGACAGGGTCCCAAATCTCCAAGTCCGAGGGCCAGTCGTAATCATCATCCAATTCTACCACTGAGCCTCCGCTGGCGAAAACCTTTCCTCCTGTGGCATCGGTAACGTAAAGAATATCATCCGAAAAGAAAACTCCTGTAGGGCTTGTTACTCCGGTTATTGTTACGTCAGCTATGCCGGTTCCGTCGGAATTCACTTTCTTTACCGTGTCTGATAATTCAGCCCAGTACAGAACCTCATTTACTTTATCCAGTGCTACCCCCAACGGGTACACCGCGTCCGGAGCAGTTACAATCGCGGTAAAATCGGTACCGTCGGTGTTCACACTAAATATACCGTCAATAGTTCCGAAGTTAGTCCAGTAAAGGATTTTATTCTCCACATCCAGTTCCAGTCCCATGCCGCTATCTAATCTGCCTACGTCCGTTTCAACCGTTTCAACAATAGTACCGGCCAGATTAACTCTTTTAATTGAAGTATCGCCCCGGTTTATCCAATACAATATTCCGTACTCAGGGTCCAGTTCTATATATACCGGATTGCTTACTTCTGCTCCCTCTAAAAACACATCAACCCCGGATCCGTCCAGGTTTCCCTTCATTATTCTGTCTAAACTGTACTCCGTCCAGTATACCACACTGTTCTCCGCGCCCACCGCTATGCCTGTGGGATTTACTTCCGCGACTGAATCATCAATCACTACTGAAGATTCCGAACCATCCAGTGTTACAGCTTTAAGCTTATACCCTAGCTCGTCCGCTACAAACAGAAGGGGCTCGAGTGTTTCGGCGGAAGAAGCCGTGTAAGGGACCGCGTTCATCTCAGCATCCCGTACCAGAATATTAAAAAAGTATGCCGTTCCCTGAGTCAGACCGGTAACCTCGGCTGATACAACATCCGGTGTCCAGTCGAAAATCAGGCTTCCGTTGGCCTCCGCGTCGGACGCGGTAGAGATGTTGCCGGATGTTGAGTAGACCCCTTTATACTCAAGCGCGTAAGCCGGGGTTGTTCCGTCGC
>CAYLLE010000065.1:0-19427 GCA_964384485.1 uncultured Spirochaetales bacterium
TCCGAATTCATGTATCATTTTCCCGATGATATCGTTTATCAGCAGACGGCTTCCGACAAGGATCCCTTCCCGGTTATATACCCCTTCGTTATGAATACTTGTGGGAGTTCCGTTAAAGACTCCTGTCATTCCCGGCGCGCCCGCGGGAGGAACCGCGTCGGAAATGAGGATTGTTTTTTCGGGATTTTTTGTCTTGAGTACCAGCGAAACGGCGGCGGGATGAAGATGATGACCGTCGCCGTTTAATTCGATAAAAACTTCGTCTTTAAGGAGTCCCCACTGGGCAAGCCCCGGCTTCTTGTGGGAAACACCTGACATTCCGTTAAATAGATGGGTGATAACGGAAAAATTCCTATCCTTTAATTGTTCCCACGAAGCCAGCGAATGCCCGGCGGCAAAAATTATGCCGTTTTTTTCAAGCAGCCGTTCACCTTTTTTCGGAAAGCATTCAGGAGCCGCGGTAAGAATCTTGATGAAACCGTCTCCCCCGTTGATTATCTGTTCCAGGCTGTTATCGGTGTAAGGTCTGATTGTACCGGGAAGAATTCCGCCGCGCTTCTTACGGTTTACAAAGGGACCCTCCACGTAAAGACCGGGAACCCGGTCGGGCCGGTTCAGCCGTCGCAGGGCCTCCGCGGCCTGTCGGATCATTGTTTCATCTCCGATAACTGTCGGAAGAAAACGGATTATCCCCCTTGCCGCGAGGTTGTCCATAACGTTCATCAAGGTGTTTTCTTGCAGATCGTGAAAACTGTCGTTGAAGCAGCCGTGGATGTGAAACTCCGTCAATCCCGGCGTGATTATGCAGTCCGGCAGGGTGATGACCCTGAAATCACCCCTTATTTCTTCCGGATCTTTCACTATTTCTTGTATGATTCTGTCCGTTATCAGCAAAGACCTCCGGACGTCCGGGGAATTTTTACCCAATATTCTGCCGCCCCGGATCAGCAGACCGTGATTCTTTCTCCGTTCCATGCCGCTCCTGAAAGAAGTATATAAAAAAGGCTGCCTTCCGGCAGCCCCCGTGTGGTTAATTGTCTTATTTATTCAGCCCGTTCAAATGTCATTTGTTCAAAAAGGCCGTCACTTCCCACGATTACTACATTCGGTTCCACATCCACGGCTGTCCAGTTCAGCCAAACCATTTCCTGCAGGTTTGCGTCAAAATCATAGGTGATCTGATGTTTCGGATCGTCGTCCTTGCTCAACGTTATCATCGAATCGGTCGCGTCTATTGAGTATGTGTAGGTTTCAGCTACCACTAAATCCGCGGGTCCCGGCCATAAGTCACCTGTCGTAAAGGTTGCCGTATTGCTTTCCGAATCGAATGTTACGGTAAGATACTGATCAAGGTCGGTGGTGATAAGACTATCCTCCTGAATTGATTTCAGCTCCCACGCGTCATCCAGAACCAGTTCCGTTGCCGCGCCGCATCCGATTATTAATACAGCTGCCGCTGTAATAATGCTCGTTAATATAATTTTCTTTTTCATGTTACCATCCTCTTACAAATCCTAAAATGACCGCAGCCAGCAATAAGGCCAGGAATATAAAAAATAACACCTTCGCGATTCCTGCCGCCGCCGCCGCTATTCCGCCGAAGCCGAAAACAGCCGCTACTATTGCTACAATTAAAAAAATCAAAGCCCACTTTAACATCAATTTCCTCCTCAAATAGTTAATGTTTCATTTATTAATGTTATTTATTTTATTTTTTAATAAACTCTGATCCATTGACCTCCTCTCATTTTATGACTCTCTTTAAATTATATCATGCAATTTTTGTGCCAACCTGCTGTCACATTTTTGTTACAAACCTTTTACCCTTTCTTCACCTTTATATATCTGACAGGTGGTAAATTTTCATCACAAACCCTTTTATGGAGGATTATTGAAATGAAAATGAAAAAATTCAGAGTGCTTTTTGTTTTATTAGCCGTGACGGCGGCATTTCCGGCGGCCGCGGATCTCAGTGTCGACGTCCAGGTATCACACACAGAGGTGTATACGGGAAACGGAGATACCTTTTATCTTAAGCTCGGTCTTACCGGAATAGAAACGGCGGACCGGGAGCGGACCCCCGTGAATCTTGCCCTGGTATTGGACCGGTCCGGATCAATGTCCGGAGACAAGATTATCAACGCCAGGAAGGCGGTTTCCACAGCGGTATCCATGCTGGGCGGCAGGGACATCTTATCCTTTTTAACCTATTCCGACGGTGTCCAGGTTCCTATCCCTGCTGCTCCGGTAACAAATTTGGGCTGGATAGAGAACATAATCAAAGAAATTCAGCCCGGGGGATCTACCGCGCTGTTTGCCGGGGTCAGCTGGGGAGCCGGTGAGATTAGAAAATACCGGGATTCCGGACGGGTTAACCGGGTCATCCTTCTTTCAGACGGCATTGCCAATGTGGGACCCTCCAGTCCCGGTGAATTAGGTTCTTTCGGAGCGGCACTGAAGGAAGAAGGAATTTCGGTGACCACCATCGGGCTCGGGGTCGATTTTAATGAAGACTTGATGTTTCAGCTCGCGAAGCGCAGTGACGGAAATCACTATTTCGTCGAACGCCCCGAAGATCTTGCCGGAATATTCCTTAAAGAATTTCAGAACTCCCTTTCCGTTTCCGCCCAGAATATTACCGTTGAAATAACCTTTCCCGAGGGGATCCGCCCGGTAGGAACCCTGGGCCGGGAGGCTGACATCATCGGAAACACGGTAACGGCACAGCTTAATCAGGTTTACGGAAACCAGGAAAAGTATCTTTTGCTTGAACTAAGTTCCACGAAACAGTTATATGGTGATAAAATGAATCTTGCCGATGTAACCGTTTCCTACACCAATTCAGCCGCGGGGAAAATCAGCAAAAAAAACGTATCGGTTGAGGTAGGTTTGACCGGGAATCCGGAAATGATGAAGCAGCGGGTGAATAACTCGGTAATGGCGGATGTGGTACTGCAGATAGCGGCAGCGAACAGTGAAGAAGCGATGCGTCTGAGAGACCGGGGACAGGTGGAGGAAGCGAAGCAGGTACTCCTTGACAACGCGTCCTTTTTGAAAAAAAATGCGAGAGAGCTCGATTCAGAAAAACTTTCGGATTATAGTGATGAACTTATGGAAAGCAGCTCCAATCTGGCACCCGAGGAATGGGATACCCAGCGTAAAGAGCTGAGAAGTTTTCAGTACGAAATACAGCACCAGCAGGAGGACTGATAATATGAAGGACAAGGGAAGGAATCTCCTCCTATTCGCTGCGGTATCCCTTCCCTTTGTTCTCGTTCTTTTTCTTGGGGCGTATATTCTGCGGGATTCATCAGAGCGGGACCGGGAACGGGACCGGTTTCTTAATCTTGGAATGATTGATGACGCTGAATCACTGATTCAGGCCGGTGTTTCCGAAGTAGAAACCCGATTTTTTAAAATCTCAGAGGTGATCACCGAGCCTGACCCTGAATTACTCAGGGATATTTCACGGAAGGATTCTCTGATCAAACAGGCATTTCTTCTTGATCCATCAGGCAACCTTGTGTTTCCAAAAGCCGGGCTGCCCCTTTCCGAGCAGGAGGAAGATTTCCTTGAAAGGACCGATTCAATCTGGCGTTCCGGAATCACCTTCGGAGCCGCACCGGGAGAATCAGCGGAAGGTACCGCGGGCTGGTATGTCTGGTTCTGGGGACCCGGCGCGAACTTCATCCATTATTACCTGCTTCCCGACGGCAGCACTTTTGGAATTGAAGCGGAACGCACGGTTTTTATGGCCAAACTTTTAGAAAAGCTCCCTGCCCTGGACAGTTCAGGGAGCGGGGAGGGACGATTTGCTCTGATTGACGGATCGGGTACTCCGCTTTATTTCTGGGGGCGCGGGGATTTCGGTATTGAAGATGAACCGGAGCTGGAGGCATCTTTGGAGCCGCCCCTTAACTCGTACCGTATAGTTTTTTGGCCTGATCCAAGCCGCGTGTATTCAGCTCCCTGGGGGCTTTATGTCGCGGGAATCTCTGCCTTAGCCTTGGTGCTTCTCTTTATGGTTGTTTACTATTACAGGGAGACAACCAGGGAATTCAGAGAGGCCCGGAGGAAAATCACGTTTGTGAATCAAGTTTCTCATGAACTGAAAACCCCTCTTACCAACATCCTTATGTACTTGGAGCTTATCGATATTCGGAGAGACACCCTGGATCTGGAAAACCGCCGCTCTTTATCTGTCGTAATTTCGGAGACGGAGCGGCTCCGCCGGCTTATAACAAACATTCTTACCTTCGGAAAACGAAACACTCCCGGGGTAATAAGGAAGGAACCGGGAATCCCGGATTCCCTGGTAAAAATGACCGTTTCCCGGTTTTACCTGTCGTTTAAAATCGCGGAAATAGAAGTGGTAACCGATCTGGACGCGTCCGGTGAGGTTATGATAGACGGGGACGCCTTTCAGCAGATCCTCGGTAACCTGCTGAGCAATGTCGAGAAGTACGCCGCTTCAGGGAAGTTCGCGTCCATACACACCCGCCGCGAGGGGAATAATACCGTACTTACGGTTCGGGATAAAGGCCCGGGCATACCGGCAAAACACCGACGCAAGATATTCCAGCCGTTTTACCGGTGCAGCCATAATCTGACGGACGCGGCGGGAACCGGTATCGGCTTGGCAGTTGTCCGTGATTTGTCCCGGCGCCACGGAGGAGGTGTGACTGTCGGACCCGGAAACCCGGGGACTGTATTTACTGTCCGTCTTCACACTCCTCCGGTGGACGAGAAGGAAGGAAGTATAGATGAAGAAGATCCTGATTGTTGAGGATGACATTCACACCCGGAACGGATTGGAAGAGGTTTGCCGGCTGGAGGGATATTCCGTAATCTCCTGCGGGAACGGCGGAAGGGCGCTGGAGCTTTTCCAGTCAGAAAATCCCGATCTGGTCTGTTTAGACATCATGATGCCCGAAAAAAACGGATACGATGTCTGCAGGGAAATCCGGCAGAACGATAAGGATATTCCCATCCTGTTTATCAGCGCGAAAGGAGAGGAAATCGATAAAGTTGTCGGTCTGGAATTGGGAGGAGATGATTATCTTGCCAAGCCCTTCGGCATACGGGAAGCAGCCGCCCGGATCCGGGCTCTGCTCCGGAGAACAGCCCGGAAGACCGAAGAGCCGGTCCGGACGGAGTTTATGATGAACGGAGTCAGAGTTGTACCCGCGGAATTGCGATGCTACCGTGACGGAAAATCGTTTTCTCTTACTCCGCGGGAGATCAGCCTTCTGGAACTGTTTTACCGGAACCCGGGGAAAGTCCTTGACAGAGACGCCCTCTTTGACGCCGGGTGGGGTACCGGATATCTTCCGTCAAGCCGCACCCTGGATCAGAATATCTCCCGGCTGCGGAAGAAAATCGGGTCCTGGAACGGCGGGATCATCAAAACCGTGCACGGCGCGGGATACAGGTGGGACGGGGAATGAATCAGCCTATTGTATGGATCGTTTCCACCAGCAGCCGGGTGACTTTATCTACATTGGCCGTAAAAACCTTGAGGATTTCTTCCCAGCTAACCGGTTCTTCATCATCCTTCCAGCAGTCATAATCGGTGCTCATGGCAACGGCCGCGTAAGGAATTCCCGCTTCCCGGGCCAGTGCTGACTCAGGAGCTATGGACATATTGATAACGTCGGCGCCCCAAATCCTGAACATGTTCGATTCAGCTTTAGTTGAAAACCTCGGACCTTCGATGGTGATTACCGTCCCCCGGGGATGATACTTGTACCGCAGCTTTTCCGATGCCTTGATTAATAGAGACCGGAGTTCTTCAGAAAACGGTTCCGCCATTGGAGTGTGGACCGCCTTTCCGGGTTCAAAAAAATGGTGAAACGTGACTGCCCGGTGCCGGGTGAAATCAATAAACTGATCCAGTATCACCAGATCTCCCCGTCCGATCTCTTCTCTGAGTGAGCCCACCGCAGTGGTAGCTAAAATGCGGGTACAGCCCGCTTCTTTTAGTGCATGTATATTGGCAAGGTAGTTTACCTGAGTAGGGGGAATGGTGTGGGATAAACCGTGACGTGCCAGCAGTACCACCGGCACCCCGCCGATGGTCCCTGTTTTAAGGGGTGAGCTGGGTCTGCCGTAGGGCGTATTTGTTTCGACCGTTTCTTCCGTCTGCATGATGTCCGGATTGTCCAGACCGCTTCCGCCGATTATACCTATTTTAGCCATGGTTCCTCCTGCAATGTCCTATCCAATATCTTTCATCTCGGGATATAACTCAAGAATATCTTCCCGGTTAGCGCCGCAAATACCCCGTTCGGTGATGAGTCCCGTAACCAGCCGGGCGGGGGTAACATCAAATCCGTAATTCCTTGCCGGGGTGTTCTCGGGACAAATTCGCACCGATCCGGCATGTCCGTCGGAAAAGCCGGTAACGAACCGCACCTCCTCGGGGCTCCGCTCTTCGATGGGAATCTGGCTGATTCCGTCTGATAATTCCCAGTCGAAGGTTGATGAAGGAAGGGCCGTGTAGAAAGGAATATTATTGTCCCGGGCTGCCAAAGCTTTCAGGTAGGTCCCGATTTTGTTAGCCACATCTCCGGTCACGGTTGTCCGGTCGGTTCCCACCATCACGATATCCACTTCACCGTGCTGCATCAAATGGCCGCCGGCGTTGTCCACAATCAGGTGGTGGGGCACACCGTGCTTGCCTAACTCCCAGGCGGTCAATCCCGCGCCCTGATTGCGGGGCCGGGTTTCATCAACCCACACGTGAACAGGAATGCCGGCATCGTGGGCAGCGTAGATAGGCGCCGTAGCCGATCCGAAATCCACAAACGCGAGCCATCCCGCGTTGCAGTGGGTAAGGATGTTCACCGCCGCTTTTTTTCTATTATATATGTCTTCTATTAAGGAAAGACCATGTTCTCCAATTCTTCTGCAGAAATCCGCGTCTTCATCAGCGATCTTCCGGGCGGTTAGCAGCGCTGTTTCTACCTTTTTTTCAGGATTTTTTGCGGAGGTAATCATACCGAGTTGTCTTTTAACGGCCCATTCCAGATTTTTTGCCGTAGGACGTGATTTTATAAGCAAATCCGCGGCATCTTTTAAAAAATCAATCTCCTGATTTTCCAAGGCCGCCAGATACATTCCGAATCCGGCGGTAGCACCGATAAGACCAGCTCCCCGGACATGCATATCTTTTATGGCCACGGCGGCATCAGATACTTTACTCAGTTCCATCACATCGAAGACGTGGGGCAGTTTTTGCTGATCAATAATTTTGACAACACCCCTATCAGTCTCATCGATCCAAATTGTTCTGTAATGGGTTCCGTCTATTTTCATAATAATTAACGATACTCCTTCTGATTTTCCCCGTCAAGGAGGCAAGAGCTTCGGAGACTGTATGATTCATTACTTTTTATTGTATATTTTATACGAGTATGCCAGAATCAAGCAGGAGGATTACGTGATCAAATTTGTTGAGATGACGGAAGATCAGGCTTCGGCTGCAATAAAAAATGGGGAATTTGGCGAAGACCTTACGGGGGCGGATCGTAATGTTGCGATTATCCTGACACAGGACTGGTGTCCCCAGTGGATGGCGATGAAGCGTTGGCTCTCGAAAGGGGAAAATGATACCGATATAACCGTTTTTTACTTTGTTTATAACAGGAGCTCCATCTCTAAAGAGTTTATGGGATTTAAGGAGACAGTATTTAATAACTACCTAATACCTTATGTGCGGTACTATAAAAACGGCAGTCTGATTCATGAATCAAATTTTACCTCCCGAAAGCGGTTCATAGGGGTTTTTAATGGTTGAACACCGATATTATTCTCCCTGCCCCCGGTTTATGGAGGATCTTGCCGCTTCCGAAATTACCAATCTGGGGGGTATCGATTTAGAGACAGGCAGAGGAGTGGTCAGTTATACCGGCAGCCTGGAAACGGGTTACCGGGTTTGTCTCTGGTCTCGTCTGGTAAGCCGGGTTTACCTCGAAATCGACTCATTTCCGGCTTCTTCGGGTGAGGACCTGTTTCAGCATGCTTTCCGGATTCCCTGGCCTGAGCATATGCCCCGGGGAATAACTTTCCGCGTCGATGCCACAGGGAAGCTTCCTGAGGTTGTAAATTCGATGTACGGAGCCCAGGTTGTAAAGGACGCGGTGGCAGATACGTTCCGGAGGAAATTCGGTTTCCGTCCCCAGGTCGACGTCAGGCGGCCCGGTTTCAGGATCGGACTCCATATGGAAGAAGAAAGAGCCGTCTTGGGCGTCGATTTGGCCGGCGTAAGTCTGCACCGCCGGGGCTACCGGGAAAAAACCGTGGAAGCACCTTTAAAAGAAAATACTGCTGCCGCGATTCTGATTCGCGCCGGATGGCCTGAAGTTTTTAAAACGGGCGGCGCTTTAATGGATCCTTTCTGCGGAAGCGGTACCATTCCGATTGAAGCTGCTCTGATGGCGGCGGAGATACCTCCCGGACTACTCAGAAAGCAATTCGGTTTTGAAAACTGGCTCGGTCACAAGGCAGATATCTGGCAGCGTCTGCTTAAAGAGGGAGAGAATGCCGGAAAGAAAGGATTCGACGTCCTTAAAAAATTAAAAAAAGGGAGAATAACCGGATCCGACTCGGATATCCGGGCTGTCCGGTCGGCCCGGGAAAACGCGGAGGAAGCCGGGGTTAGTCCGGGGGTACTGCTCTTTGAGGCATCCGCCGAAGAAGCTGCACCCCCTGCAGGCATGGAGAAGGGGCTTGTCCTCACCAATCCTCCCTACGGTGAGCGGCTGGGTGATAAAAAAGCCGCGGAAGAAACATTCCGGATGCTCGGCGAAACCTTGAAGAAAAATTTTACCGGGTGGGAAGCGGCGGTACTGTCCAGTGATCCCGAAGCCGCCCGCAAGATCGGCATGAGCGCGTCCCGGACTAACACACTGTTCAACGGACCCATCCGGTGTTCCCTGTACAGGTTTTCAATTTGGGACCCCCTGGAACAGCCGAAGCAGCGTTCCGGAGAACAGGTCACCGTAAGTGTAAAACGGGAAGGAAAAACTTTCGACCGGCTTAAAGATGAAGCTAACCGGAGCCTCGGCATGTTCCGGAACCGGCTGGAAAAGAACATCAAGCATATTGGAAAATGGGCGAGACGGAACGGGGTAACCTGTTTCCGGGTATACGACTCCGATCTTCCCGAATACGCGGTTTCAATCGACTGGTACGAGAACACATGGGTGGTAGTAAATGAATACAAGGCGCCGAACACGGTTCCCGAGATCAGAGCGAAAGCCCGGCTGGAAGGTATTTTAGGAATACTCCCCGAAATAATGGACGCCGAGCCGGAAAATATTTTTTTAAAACAGAGGAAACAGCTAAAAGGAAAAGATCAGTACGATAAACAGTCGGAACGGGGGAAAGAAGCAGTAATCCGGGAAGGCGACTGCCGGTTCTATGTGAACTTTACCGATTATATCGATACCGGTATATTTCTCGACCACCGGATAACCCGGAGTATGATCGGGGAGGCGGCCGGAGGGACCCGGTTTCTCAACCTGTTTTCCTACACAGCCACCGCTACCGTTCACGCGGCTGCCGGCGGAGCCCTTTTTACGGTATCGGTGGATAACTCAAACACCTATACCGATTGGGGAAAGCGGAACATGGAATTGAACGGTCACACCGGAAGTAATCACCGGTTTGTTAAGGATGACTGCGTTGCCTGGCTTCAGGAATCAAATGAAGAATTTGATCTGATTTTTCTCGATCCTCCCACATTCTCCAACGAAAAGAAGAGAAACCTTCTTTTTGATATACAGCGTGATCATGTCAAAATCATCCGGATGTGCATGGATAAATTGACTCCCGAGGGACTCCTGTTTTTCTCTACAAATTTCCGGAAGTTTAAAATTGACCGGAAACGGCTATCCGGGTACAAATTGACCAACATCACCGCTAAAACAATCCCGGAAGACTTCAAGCGGAAAGACCGCCTTAGCGATCTTCCGGTTCATTTTTGCTATGTACTGCGGCATTAAACGGGATAAGGGTTGTTTCAAATCTGCCGATATATAAAAATGGGAGTGAGTGTGAGTCAAAACAACAAAGAGTCATCAACAAGTGATCTAATCCGTCTTTCTTTTTTTACCGAAATGGGAAAGAGCATATCCCGGGCCGTTACGATACGGCAGACCCTGCAGGAGGTGATGCATCATGTGCAGGAAATATTCACCCCCCGGAACTGGTCCCTTCTTCTTCTGGATCACGCTACCGATGAACTTGTCTTTACCCTGGTGACGGGGGGAAAGGAAGCGGAAAAACTCAGGGGAAGACGGGTCGCGGTCGGTCAGGGTATAACCGGCTGGATCGCGAAACACTGTGAGCCCGTTATTGTCGAAGACGTGCAATCTGATTCCCGCTTTGACCCTTCCATGGATGAAATGACCCAGTTCAATACCAAATCCATCATCGGCGTTCCCCTCATATCCGGGGAGAAGGTGTTCGGGGTTATCGAGCTCATAAATAAGCTGAACGGCTCCAATTTTACTCCCCTGGATTTAAAGATTCTTTCGACGATTGCCGATTTCGCGGCTATTGCCATCGAGAAAGCTTATTATTATAAAGCGTTGCGGAAGATCGCCACTATCGATTCTTTAACCGGACTTTATAACCGCCGGAGTCTGATCCGGCAGATGGAGCGGGAAATAAACCGGTGCAAACGGTACAAAACACCTTTTTCCATGCTGATGATCGATATTGATGCTTTCAAGAAGATTAACGACACAAAAGGCCATTCCGGAGGCGATAAGGTACTTAAGCACTTCGGTGAAATACTGGCGGGCAATATACGGCAGTCCGATTTCGCGTCCCGGTACGGCGGAGATGAGTTTGTGGTGATGATGCCGAACACCGAAGAGGAAGCGGCCCGGGATGTCCGGGACAGAATTTTGAAAATCCTGGACAAACGGAATGACGAAGCGGGAACCCCCTACACCGTCAGCATCGGACTTTTTTCCGGTTGTCCGGAAAATCTTGAGGACGCCTTCAACAAAGCCGACTTCGGGCTTTATGAAGACAAAAACCGGAAAAAGGTGGAGGACCATATTGAGGAGGTCCCCCGTCACATTACCGAATTCCTGGACGAAGGGGACTGATCCGTCAGCGGTTCATCTCTCCTATCAGTTTTAAACCCTCCAGGGTAAGCCATTGATCGATGTCATCAATTTCCGCCACCAGAGGCGCAACCGTCTCGACCAAACCTCCCGTGGCAATAACTTTCGCTCTCTCCCCCATTTCTTCCTGTATCTTCCGGATTATCTCTTTGACCAATCCGGAGTATCCGTAAACAATACCGCTCTGAATCGAATGAATCGAGTTTTTCCCGATTATCCGTTCAGGCGCATCAAGCCGGACAGTGGGCAGCTGGGCGGTGTGTTCGGAAAGAGCTCCGGCGGCGGCGTTAAGCCCAGGGGCAATGACGACACCTAAAAGGTCTCCCGGAGCTTTAACCGCGGTAAAAGTCAGAGCTGTCCCGAAATCTATGCTGATGCAGCTTCCTTTGTATCTCCGGTAACTCGCTACCGCGTTGGCCACCAGATCGGTACCCACCTCGGAGGGATTATCGGTCCGAATCCTGATTCCGGTTTTAACCCCGGGACCGATGAGTAAAACCTCTTTGCCGGTGAGCTTCTTCAGCATGGAGGAAAAAGGTCCGGTTAAAGGGGGCACAACGCTGCTGACCACAACACCGGTTATGGAAACCGGATCGATCCCTTCGTGTTGAAGGAAGCTTGAGAAAAGGACGGTGTATTCATCGGCTGTCTTATCGGCGACTGTTCTGATGCGCCAGTGGTGTTTCCACTCCCTGCCGCTGGAGAGCCCGAAGGCGATATTTGTGTTGCCGATATCGATTGCTAAAATCATTCCGAATCCTCCAGGTCGATTTTCTTCCGCTTCTTCTCGATACCCCACCAGGCCGCGGTAACTCCGACGGTAATGACGGCGGCGAAACCCGCCTCGGGTAAGCCGTTTGCCAAAAAAACGCTTAGAATCAGTTCCCATGGAAGAAGCTTATACAGCCCCAGAACACCCAATACCAGCACCGTGTTGGTAAGGCTTCCCGCGATTCCCGCTCCGGCGGCACCGGCCAGGCGGTTCAGCGGGCTCAGCAGTTTAAAGACGCCCCACGCCGCGGGTCCGATAAAAAGACGCGGAACCACCGAGATCAGGGGATTCACAAACTGCGGGTCAAGGGGACCCGTCGGCGCGATTGCCGCCTGAATCATGCTGAAAATCCCGAAAATAAGACCCACTCCGAATCCCGCTACCGGTCCTTCCAGGACAGCGGCGAGAATTACCGGAATAGGCATGATGGTAATAGCGGCCCCGGTAACCCAGGGGATAAATCCCAGATGGGTAACTCCAAGGATGATGGTGATTGCGCCTAACACCCCAATAACAGCTGTTTTTTTCGCGAAACTCTTTTCCATACGAATGCTCCTTTACAATATAAGTTTTAGATCTCCGTCAATCACCCCAAGTACGATGACAACGGCCGAAATAAAAACGGTTAAAACTAAAGCAGTATAATCCCGTGTTTGTAATTTCCGGAAATTCTTTGCTATCGCGTTTGTTCCGGTAAATCCCCGTACCTCCATGGCTTCGGCAAGCCGTTCCGCCCGGTTTAGACCCCTTATAAAAAGGGGAATAAAAACAGGAAAATAGGCGAAAACCCGGGTGAATACATTCCTTTTCTTCCTGTCCACATCGAAGCCCCGGGCACGCTGCGCTTTCATTAGTCTGTCCGCTTCCTCGGTCATGATCGGCACGAAGTGGAACGTGACGGCTATCGCGGTGACTGCGGCGGCTGAGGGGAATCCGATTTTTTCGAGCGGCTTGAGGAGCCGGGCCGCCCCTTTATCAATCTGGGTGACCGGGAGTGTGGCGCCCAGCAGAATAAAGGCAAAAACTAAACTGAAAAAACGGAGAACGGTTATCCCGAGGCTCCGGAAATCTCCCGCGGTTACCGCGATCCAGCGCCACCGGAAATACTCGGTGAATCCGTCATTGGCCGGAATAAGAAAAACCTGAAACAAACCGATGATGAGGAGAAAAATAGTCAGCAGTTTGACCGCTCCGGCGAAACGGCGGAGGGGAATGCCGGAAAGGATAAATCCGAAGAGAGAGAAGACGAACAAGAGCAGCATGCCGGTAATATCGGATCCGGCTACCGCACCGGTGATAAAGAAAAAGCCGCAGATTATTTTCACTTCCGGGAGCATATTGTGAATGGGTGAGTTTCCGGGAATGTATTCCCCCACCGGCAGTCTGGATGCTGAAAGATTCCTACCCATCCTTTCCTCCCGAAACCGCGAATGCCGCGAATGATTCTTCATCTTCCAGCGGAAATGAGTCCAGCGGAGGCCAGCCCTTTTCACCGAGCCGGAGGGCCGCTTCGGCCCGGACAGGACACCGAAGCCGGTTTCGGTACAGGAACCGGTATCCGTCGGCGGCTGTTCCGAAAAAAGCGGCTGATCCGTTTTCCAGGATCAGCAAAAAATCGGCCAATCCCGGCAGAATGTCCACATCATGAGTTACCAGTACGATAGTTGTTCCCCGTTCTTTCAGAGTCTCCAGGAGGGTAACGGTATTTAATCTGCTTACCGGATCCAATCCGGAAGTGGGTTCGTCCATCAGAAGGATTTCGGGCTTCATGGCCAGGACTCCGGCTACACCGGTTTTCCGGCGTTCCCCGCCGCTCAAGGTTGTGATCCGCCGGTCTTTAAAATTCTGATACGGTATGCCCGCCGTATCCATCGCGCTGTATACCCGCTCCTTCAGTTCTTTTCCGGTTACCCCCAGGGCGGATGGCCCGTAAGCTATATCATCGGTGACGTACTCTTCGAAAAGCTGATCCTCCGGGCGCTGCATGAGGAGTCCGGCCGATTCCCGGAGTTTAACGGTGTCATATTTTTTCCGGCCCAGATCGATCCCCTTTACGGTGACCGAACCATCCTGAAGCGGTATTAATCCTGCCAAAAGATGCAGTACCGTTGTTTTTCCCGATCCTGTGGAACCGAGTACGGCGAGACATTTTCCCTCGGGCACGGTGAATGAAAGCTCCGAGAGAGCTGTCCGTTCCAGTTCCGTGCCGGGAAGGTACCGGTGGGATACATTTTCTGCCTGTATTACCGGCGCGGTGCCGCCGGTATTTGCTCCGCTTTCCGGAAAATTTTCCGGTATACGGTTTCCCGCGGCGGCGGTAAAGGCGTCGATGTATTCAGAAAGGGTAACGCCGGCTGATGCTTCGGCAGTCATCTCCGCGCTGTTGAGACGGGAATTCATCGCGGATATCAGCTTCATCCTCGGCGGAGGCATGAGACCCCATTCAGGCAGGTCCGGGGAGACTATAATATCCGCCGGCCGGCCCCGGGCGGCTATTTTCCCTCCGGAAAGGACAATTCCTTCTTCGGCCTCAAGAAATTCTTCCATGTCCTGGGTTACCGCGATAATGGTGTGTCCGGCCGAATGCAGTTCCCTTAATATCGCGAGAAAATCCTGTTTACCCTGGGGATCAAGCATGATAGTACCTTCATCCACGGCCAAATATCTGGTTCCCATGGCTAAAACGCCGGCTATGGCCAGCCGCTGCTGCTGTCCCGCGGAAAGTCTGTGGGGAGGATGTTCCCGTTCTCCCCACAGAGATACCCTTCTGAGCGCCTCCTCTGCCTGCCGGTAAATCTGCTCCTGAGGCAGTCCCAGGTTTTCAGGCCCGAAGGCGCAGTCATCGTAGACCGTGGCGCCGACAATTTGATCTTCCGGAAATTGGAATACCATTCCCAGGATCTGCCGGATCGCGGAAAGATTTTTCTTTGTGCCGGTTGTATACCCTGCAACGCTTACTGTACCGGAAGAGGGAACGAGAAGGCCGTTTAAATGCCTGAGAAGTGTGGTTTTCCCCGATCCGTTCGCACCGGCTACAGCAAGATACTGACCTTCCGGAATTTCAAGATTGATTCCGTCAAGGACTGTCCGGCCGTTGTCCGGATAGGAGAATTCTACTGATTCAAAGCTGATGCCCGTCATCAGTTCCCCCTGCTTTAAGACGGGGAGACGGGTATAAGACAAATGTTTTCCCGACGTCCCGGTCCTCGGTTCCGGATTGGATCCAGGCGTCTTTTTTATTTTTAATCACGGTATCCTCCGCTCGCTGCCAAATCTTGGTCACCGGCACTTTGAATATACCCTTTTTCCGCGCTGCTTATCAAGCATTTTTGGGCTATATTGATATAGGAGGTGATCTATGAAATCGGGAATTAAGTACTGTTTATGGGGAACTATTATCGTCATCGTTATAGCAGGATTTATAAGCTGCGCGACTGCCGGAAATGATCCGGTGACTCCGCTGCATGAAGCGGTCAGGGACGGAGAACAGAGCCGGACCCGGGAGCTGCTCGCTGACGGCTCCGATCCCGATGCCCGGGATGATGAGGGGCGCACACCCCTGCACCAGCAAATCCCGGTCAACTCCTTTTGTGATTGAGAAGCGGCCATAATTTCATATAATATATAAATTTAGATCGGGTTGACCGGGAATTGCCGCATATTTTTTTCGCGGAAAACGGCAATTTCCGGTGATCCCGATATACGTAATTGCTTGTAATAAAACAATTTATCAATTTTAATGCGAATGTGATCACCGGAACTTGCTGCCCTGCACTATGCCTGTTCCACCGGCGATACAGCCATGGTGCGTATACTCCTCGACGCGGGAGCAGTACCGAATATCGGGGACAGCAGCGGCAATACGCCTCTCCACTACGCGGCGGACAACTGCTACCGGGAAATCGCGGAGGTACTTATTGGAGCGGGAGCCGAGAAGAGCGCGGAAAACAGCGCGGGAAAGACTCCGGCCGACTTGGCGGCTGCTTCAGAATGCGGTGATCTGGCGGAAATACTCGGCGGCGGTATGTAGTGCCGCTGAAGCCGGGCGGTTCCGGGTAAAATGGTCCCCAACTCCCGCCTGATCGGTTCACGCTCAATCCGCAGCCTCACCGTTTCAGCTGCCTTTTTTAAGCAGATACCACAAAGTCCTGAACCTGTTTTCTTTGCCATGAATAAGGCGGCTGATGTTTTTCCGGTGCATTACCGCGATCAGCCCCGCTGTTATCCATAAAGCGATAAACCATACCGTACTGAACCGGTAATAATCCAGACTGCGGCTTACAATATAAGTTACCGGCATTATTACGGCGGCGGTCAGCGATCCCAGGGAGACATATCCGGCGGCTGTCACGGCTAGGATGAACACTCCCAGGCTGACCGATGCTACAAGCGGCTGCAGGGCGAACAAGGCTCCTGCGCCCGCGGCGACCCCCTTCCCGCCTCGGAATCCCGCGAAAACAGGGAACACATGGCCGATTATTACACCGTAAAGCGCCGCTATCTGAGCTGTATCGTGGACGGCCGGACTGCTTATTTCGAACAGTTCAGGAAGCAGGAACCGGGCGGCGAATCCGGCGGCGAGTCCCTTCCCCAGATCCGCCAACGCCACGGTGAATCCGATCGGTTTACCAAGTACCCGGAAGACGTTGGTCGCTCCGGCGTTTCCGCTTCCGTGATTCCGGACATCAATACCTTTCCAGACCTTTCCGATAAGAACCGCGAAGGGCAGGGAACCCAAAAGGTAGGAACCGAATAAACAGGCGATTATTGCCGTAAAATTTCCCATATCCCTGACCTTATCACATGCCTATCAATAAAACAATTTATTTGACTGCAGCTATTACATAAATCGGCATCATCGGAAATTGCTAATTTGACTAACATCCTCAAGAAAGTGTACTTTAATACAGACATATTTTAAAAATGTATGATAAGGAAGCAGAATGAATATTCAGAGTTTGACCGGTGAAAAATTGTATCAGGCGTTTTCTTCCGGAGCGCAATATGTGATCGACAACAGAGAAAACCTCAACAAGATAAACGTCTTTCCAGTACCCGACAGCGATACGGGAACCAATCTGGCAATGACCCTGAAATCGGTGATCCGAAATACCAAAGTTTCGCCTTCCGCGGGAAGCACTATGCAATCCATGGCGGAACAGGCCCTGCTGGGAGCCCGGGGAAATTCGGGAATCATTTTTGCCCAGTTTCTGTACGGCATGAGCGAATCACTCCGGGATACCGACGAAATTACGGTGGTTTCTTTCCGGAACGCGGCCGAACGGGCGGCATTAAAGGCGTACAGTGCCATGAACCAGCCTGTTGAAGGAACTATGTTGACGGTGATGAAAGCCTGGGCCGATTCACTCCGCTCTATGGGTCATAAAGTTGCCGATTTCGGACATCTGTTTACCGATTCTTTAAAAGTTGCTCTAGAATCTCTAAAGCGGACACCGGAAAAACTGAAAGTACTAAAAGACGCCCATGTTGTGGATGCCGGCGCCAAAGGATTTGTTCACTTTATCCAGGGGATTCAGAGCTTTTTGAGAACCGGCACAGTCTATCAAGCCGGTACCGCGGATATTGAAATTGAAGCGGAACAGTTCCATGAAGAGGTACTATCCGGCGAAGAAATCCGCTACCGGTACTGTACGGAAGTAATTGTACAGACCGGGCAATGGATTAGGTTCAAAAACGTGTTTAAAGGTTCTGTCTGCGACCGGGTGAGGAATATTCTAAAGGATTTGGGAGACAGTTTGATTGTAGCGGGCGGAGACGAGCGGTTCCGTGTTCATATCCACACCGACCAGCCCGGGGAAGTCATGCTCCGGCTTCGTGAATTCGGCACGATAGCGGATCAGAAGGCCGATGATATGCTCCGGCAGTATGAAACCCGGTTCGCGAGGAAATATCCTATCGCTTTGGTCACCGATTCGGTCTGCGATTTACCGCAAGAGATCATGGACGAATATCAAATCCACATGGTTCCCCTAAATGTGATCATGGAAGACACCGAGTATCTTGATAAAATCACCATGACACCGGCGGCGTTTTATACTGTTCTGGATGATGTAACTCAATATCCATCAACATCTCAGCCTACCACCGCGCAGTTCGAAAATCTCTACGAATTTCTTTCCGATCATTACGAAGCGGTTATTTCCGTTCATCTATCATCCCGGTTAAGCGGGACCTGCAACGCCGCGGAAACCGCGGCGGAAAAATTCCCGAAGGTAACGGTGGTTGATTCAAAGACCCTTTCCGGCGCCCTTGGATTGGTGGTAAAACGGATTGCCCTGGCCATTGATGGAGGGCTTTCGGCAGGTGAAGCTGTGGAGGCAGCGGTTGAATGGAGCGGGAAAGCTTCAATTTTCGTCAGCGTGCAGACCCTGAAGTATATGGTCCGGGGCGGACGGGTCAGCCCGCTGAAGGGAAAAATCGCGAAGGTACTTAATCTTAAACCGATAGTTTCGGTGGACCGGGAAGGTAAATCCGATCTCCACGGCAAAGCCTTCAGCACCCGGGCTAACCGCCGGAAAATTATGAGTATGGTCAAACGGGAAGAACCTATCCATTCTTATGCCGTTGTTCATGCTCACGCGGATGATGAAGCGGCTGAATTTGCACGGGATCTGGAAAGATTACTGGGCCGTTCTCCCGAATACATCATGGATATTTCACCTGTTGTGGGACTTAACGCTGGAAAGGGAGCGGTAGCCGTGGTAACCCTAAAGGAGTGAGGTATGTTTTTTGAAAATGATGTCTATAATCTGGCGTCTTCAGCGATAATAATCGCCGGAATTCAGCTTCTTTTCTTTCTCTTTGCCGCGGCAAAGCGGACCGACAAGATTACCGATCTTTCCTACGCCTTTACCTTCTTTGCCGCCGCTCTGATACTCCTTTTTGCTGAACGGGCGTACACTCCGCTGCAGATCACCGCGGCCGTATGTGTTGCCGTGTGGGCTTTCCGTCTCGGTGAATACCTGTTTATGCGGGTTCTCAAGCTGGGTAAGGATCAGCGGTTTGACGGAATCCGGGAAAGTTTCCCCCGGTTTGCTTTTTTCTGGTTCTTTCAGGCGATTTCTATCTGGGTGATCATGCTTCCGGTCATGTTTCTTTTGAGCGCCCAGGGAGATTTCGGCTTTCCTGTCCCTGCCTGGATCGGCGTTTTTCTATGGCTGCTGGGCTTCGTTATAGAGGTGACCGCGGACATCCAGAAGTACCGGGCAAAAAATGCCGGTGCTAAGTGGGTGGATACAGGACTGTGGCATTATTCAAGACATCCTAACTATTTCGGCGAGAGTCTAATTTGGTGGGGTGTGTTTTTCCTTGCCGTGCCTGTGCTATCCGGCTGGCTTTGGCTCGCTCTCTTAAGCCCGGTATTCATTACCAGCCTCCTCCTGTTCGGAACGGGTGTTCCAACCGTGGAGAAGAGACACGATAAAGAATACGGGCAGGATCCGGATTACCGGGAATACAAGCGGAAGACGAGCATCTTCATCCCACTTCCCCCG
>CAYLLE010000066.1:0-16833 GCA_964384485.1 uncultured Spirochaetales bacterium
TGAAATTATGGCCGCTTCTCAATCACAAAAGGAGTTGACCGGGATTTGCTGGTGCGGCTGTCAGCTGAATAGAGAAATATATCCGGGATTTCCGGCTGATATGGATTTGCGGAGCCCCGTTGGCCGCCTGTCATCCTCCCGTTATTCTCCGATTATTTTTATTAATACCCTTTTCCTCCGGCGGCCGTCAAACTCGCCGTAGAATACTGCTTCCCAGGGACCGAGATCCAATGCCCCGTCCGTAACGGCTATCACCACCTCTCTTCCCATAACCTGCCGCTTAAGATGAGCATCGCCGTTATCTTCGCCGACGTTGTGATGGTACCCTCTTTTACTGTAAGGAGCAAGTTTTTCGAGCCATTCCATATAATCCTGATGAAGCCCCGATTCATTATCATTTATAAACACGCTGGCAGTAATGTGCATCGCGTTTACAAGACAGAGACCGTTTGATATACCGCTTTCAGAAACCGCTCTCTGAACTTCTCCGGTGATGTGCACAAACTGGTATCTCTTTTCTGTATCAAACCATAATTCCTTTCGGTAATGTTTCATAATGATCCTCCCCTTAATTTAGAAAAAATACTCCCTTATGCCGGATAAAAGCATCTGTATTGCTATGGTTGTCAGGATAAGACCCATAAGCCGTTCTATCGCCTTAATAACCCGGTTTCCTAATTTTTTGACCAGGGGTTCGGCAAAAATAAGCAGCAGAAAGCTCGCACTCCAGGCTGCCGTACCCGCGAGAAACCACTCCAAAAGCCGCTCTGGAGCCTGACTCACAAAAAGCATAACCGTGGCTATTAAGGACGGACCGGTGATGAGCGGAACGGCCAAAGGAACGATGAAGGGCTCCTCATTTTCGTTCACATCACTATTTTCGCGGTGAGTTGGAAAAATCATCCGCAGAGCTATTAAAAAGAGTATCAAACCGCCGGAAACGATCAATGCCGATTCGGTTATGTGCAGACCCCGCAGGATATATTTGCCGAAAAAGAGGAACAGCTGAAGGATTACAAAAGCGATTAAAAGTTCCCTGATTACGGTTTTCCGCCGCTTATGAGGAGGGACTTTTTGGAGTACCGACACAAAAATGGGAATGTTTCCTAACGGATCCATAACAAAAAAGAGGGTTATCGATGCCGCAATAAAACTCATCTCGCCCATACACTCGCTCCTTATTGGAAAAGATGAAGAATGTTAGCCTGATACCAATCCTTTAATTCCGGATAATGAACCGTGATTCTATTATTTTCATACTCGGCGATATGCCTCGGATTAAAATTCCGAATGAGCATGGGAGGATTGGAATTGAGCGTCAGCAATGTTTTGTCTATGAGAAGATCACGGGGTAAAAGTCTGCCGGAATCGTCGGTTACTTTGTCGAGGGGAACATTCCGCCGGGATAAGTTATCGCAGAGTGTCTGCATCCTGTCGTACAGATCCCGCTCCAAAAGGGAATTCTCTCCCTTAAACGCCGCCATAAGGAGAGGAAGCGGAAAAACTGTCTCCATTCTGCCGATACGGTCGATCAATCTTGATGAAAACTCCTTATAATCCCGCATTTTCTGCAGATTATAATCCTGCAGTTTCATCCCTTCACCATATTTTACCGTAGCTTCCATCTTAGCCTCGGGATGTTTATAGGCAAACCGCGGATACTGGTGGAATATGAAGCGCTGCTCAGTATAATAAGTGACTTTTTTTATCAATCCGCGAAAATTATTCGGATAAACAATAAAAGGGGCGTCAGGAACTTTTGAAAATGATATGTTTATGGGAGTGATATATACATCGACTCCGGTTTCCACCCCTAGACGGTGGAGCAGATTAAGCATGGACCAGTTCACATTCCGAAGTCTGCCGGTCTTAGTCCGCCCGCTTATATTTTTACCGGTGTTACGGTCCCTTTCATACTCGATGTAGACCAGCAAATCGTGTTTCGGCTTTTCTGCGGAAAACATTTCCTCTTTCAAATAGGCGGGGAACACAGTTTTCATATAATCACTGGTGCTGAGGAATGTATCGGCATATCCTTTTCTTTGAAGCAATGTATCTTCTCTCAAGAACTTAAATCCGCCGAAATACTTGAGGGTTTCATCAAATTTAGAAACAAACAGATTCTGTCCGACAGCGATTATGATATGCCGGTTTATAAAATCGTGATGAATCGGCTGGTGTATGGCATAATCGTAGAGACTGCGGTGTCTTGGTACAAGCACCTCCACGGCGTTCGGGTTGGCCGAAATTTCCTGATGCTGCCTGAATCCGCTGAAGTTGACCTCAGAGAACGCAAATGCATCTCCCTTAAGAAGCATCTCGTCTTTATCCGTTTCGGTTCGCTCAAAAAGCCCGTTGATGATGTAATGCCGTAGCTTGAGCGCGTCCTTACCGGTATCGAGATGATGTTCGATATAGGGAAAATACTCTGCTGCAGGTTGTAAGATCGTTTTGGTGTTCATAATGTTATAGGGAAACTATACAGATTTTTATTTTAATCATCAACTCACCGGCAATTTTAGAAAGGAAGGCCGATATGCTGCATTTAGTACAGCATAGGAAAGGTCAAAGACGCGGTCCGGAGTTCGGTTTATGATCTCTCCATCCGCGGTGCATATGATTCCGGTGATATCCGCTGTCAATTCATCATCAACACGGTTAATATATATCCTGCAGTTCACTTCCCGATCTTTTGTAAAAGCAGAAATCATGCTCATGCTTTTATTCCGAAAACCGGAATCATGATCGGCTGGATAATTTTCTCCATCATCACGCAGGAATCCATCCATTCCCATAAACATAAATCTCCCTAAGTGATAATTGGTTATGGTCGAAATCACATTCGGGAGATCAATATGGAGGATTTCCCTGTCGATTCTCATGACTTTTTTGGCTTTGCGCATTTCGGCTTCGGAATCGGAAAGGATACCCCGAAGCAGGATTGTACGCTCCGTACCCGACAATCGGTACCGGTCCGCGGTTAGTTTCAGTGAAGGCTTATACGGGTATTTCCGGTTTAGGAGGTACCGGTAATCCTCTACAGCCTTAAAAAAATTATCCGACAGACGCAAAACCTCCGCTCCTGCCCCTGCTACATTTCGCAGTTTTCGCAGTAGGTGTCTTCTTTTTCAAATTCCAGGGTAGAATGGTTAATGCCGTGGTTTTTGAGTTTTTCCTGAACCGAAAGTTTAATCGCTTCAAGGTCATCGATGGAACTGGCGTTGGGAACAACAATATGCGCGGTAAAGATATGATAACTGCCGTCTAATGACCAGAGGTGCACATCGTGCAGTCCAAGGACGCGGTCGGTTTCCGCTATGTTCTTTCTGAGCAGGTCCATTTCAATGTCAGACGGTGCATACTGCAAAAATATTTTTATAGAGGCCCATAGGTTCGGGATTATCCTGGATAATACAAAAAGAGTTATTCCGATTGATAAGAGTGGATCGAGAATCGGTATATCCCGGATTAAAAGCACGATGCTCACAATAAAGACACCGAGCCATCCTAGAATATCTTCCATCAGGTGCAGAAAAACGACCCGTTCGTTCATTTTTTTGCCGCCCCGGAGCCGGAGTACTGCCAGCAGGTTTATCACAATGCCGACTATTGCCAAAGGAAGCATCCCTTCAGGATGGGTGTGTTCCGGTTCAATCAGTCGGGGTACAGCTTCCGAGAGAATAAATACGGAACCCGTTATAAGCACGGCTGCATTTATAAGGGCACTAAGGAGCGAGTATCGTTTGTACCCGTAGGTCTGACGCTTTGTTCCCACTCTGGCGGACAGCTTTTCCAAACACCAGGAGGAGCCGAGAGTTATACTGTCACCGATGTCGTGAACGGCATCGGAAAGAATCGCCACTGAGTTTGTCAGAAGTCCCCCTACGATCTCGATAACCGAAAATCCCAGATTAAGGATAAAAGCCCACCGGATATTCTTTACAACCGAGTGTGTATGGTGATTATGATTATGGTCATGAGACATGAGTTAAAAATAGCGGTAATTCATGGGATATTCAAGAAAAATGGGAATTGCTGGGACTTACCCGCATTTTTCGATTTCAGCCCCCAAAGATGTGTAGGTGTCGAAAATTTCCGGATACCGCCGCTTTAAAATATCCGTACCGTGGATTACCGTTTCCACTTTATCCGATAGAGCAGCCAAGAAAATTGCTTTTGTTCCCTGGATTATGCCCGGAGCTGCAACCTCTCCTCCCTTATAATCAATAACCGGTTCAAGAACGATTATTTTTTGGGGATCGGATATATAAATCTCAGCTCCCATATAATTCAGCTCCCGGACAAAGTCAAATCCGGATTCGTACATCCAGTTCTGAAAAAGGAGATTCCCTTCGGTTTTTGTAGCTAAGGTTACCATAACCGGTAGGATATCCACCGGAAAACCCGGCCAGGGACGGACAGCGAACTTTGGGAGGTCTCTTCCGGCCATGGGGAAGTTTTCTTTTTTCAAGGTGAGTTTCGCTTTGCCGTTCACGATAAGGTCTTCACCGTTCCGTTTCACCATTACATTAAAAAGTTCAAACCAATTGATTATACCGTCCATAATCATCGGTTTGTTACCGCCCTTAACGGTTATCTCTCCCCCCGTAATAGCCGCTGCAACCATATATCCTGCTATATCCACATGATCCGGTGATGGAGTAAAAACGGTCTTCTTTAGACCGCTTTTTCCTTTAATAAACAAATGGTTGGTACCGATCCCGGTTATTTCCGCACCCATAGCGGAAAGGGCGTTTAATACATCGGTTACGTGGGGTTCACAGCTCGCATCAATTATTTCCAGTTCCGTATCCGTTCCGGCGGCGTATAGTGCAATATTCAGCGTGGCGGTAACACTTGCTTCCAAAAGCCAGATTCTTGCGGTGTGGTTCCGGTTTTTTGGAACGGTAAAGGTAACTTCATTTCCTGATGTTTCGATCTTCACGCCTAACTGTCTGAACGCGTCCAGATGAACAGATATAGAACGATTACCGAGCTTGCATCCCCCGGGAAGTGAAATGGCTGCCTTTCCGAATCTTGCCAGGAGAGGTCCGGCGAGAGAAAATGCTCCTCTGAACTGTGAACCGATCCGGGGGTCAACCCGGTATTCTGAACATTGCGCGGTGTTGATGGAGGTTAAGGCTTCACCGTCGAGCTCAATATGAGCACCCCATTTGCGGAAAATTTCCAGAAAGCGTTCTACATCCGATGTCGCGGGAAGGGAGCGGTAAGCCACTCCGTCTTGAGTAAGAACTGCCATGGGAAGGGCTCCCATCAATGAATTTTTGTTTACAATGGGCTCAATTGTTCCTTTCAGAGGATTTCCTCCGGTTATGCGGAAAGTACCGTTCATTAAAAACTCCTGCGATAGATTTGCTGGTCCGGTGAACCGGTAAAGCGGTTCTTGGATATATTGTCGGCAGATTATGCCTTCCGTCTGACCGCCTTCGGCAGCCAGAAGTATTGTTTGTATTATCTCCGTGAACCTGCCGCCGATGCAGCTATGGCGTTCAGGGCATGCTGATTTTCCCGGATCAGCCGTTCCGCGATGTCTTCCAGGTTTTTAAGGTTCTCATTTCCGGCATTATCCATCACGGCAGCCTTTTCATCGAGATGAAAATTGAACCGGTACACGGCAACATCAGGCAGACTTTCCAACAACGCGCAGGTCATGTCGTTCTGTCCGTCCAGCATCATTTCGATAAGGGGTGTTCCCCGGAAAGCGGATATCCAATCCATGAAACCCCAGTTCTTTATCATGTCATAACAGAACGGCTTATCTACAACACCGGTTCCCATCGAGATGATTTCATACCTATCGGCATCAGGAAATATCTTTTTAGTTTCGAAATACGCAATCAGGGCGGGATTATTCGCGTAAATTCCTCCGTCAATCAGGGTGTATGCTGTTCCGCAGTCAGGTACCGGTTTTATCCGGGCCGGCGGGAAGTAGGTTGGTGCGGCGATGGTGGCCCTGGCCGCGTCCCGCACGTAAAAATTTTCATCCTGTTTTCCGTTTTTCAATACGGTATTTTTAAAAAACATCGGTTTTCTGTTTTCGGTATCGTAGCTGGTCACGACAGCATTGGTGTAAAGCTGATTCAGGGTAGCATCTCCGAAAACATCCAGCAGTATTTTGTTGATTACTTTATCGTCATATTTGGTCCTGAAAGCGTGGGAAAATCTGTTCCGGACCCGGTTTTTTTCGGGAGGGAAAATTACCGGTCCGTACTCCCGGTAGAAATCAGCCAGTTTCCCTGAGCAGAGCATGGCATCGCATCCTTCTTTTTGCGAATCTGGATCGGGTGAACTGAGTCCGAGAACGATCAGTCCCCCCGTTGAGGTGCCGGCCATCAGATCAAAGATTTCATGAAGCGGTCTGGGTCGGTTATTTTTTCTCATCAGATTTTCGAACTCTTCCAGAATGAGAGCTGGAACTAAGCCGCGGATACCGCCGCCGTCTACCGAAAGGATTCTTACCACCCGTTTTTTCTTTTTAAAGATTTTCATTGTTTCCTTTATATACAGTTTTTATTTCCTGTCAATTACCTTCACCTTAATTAAAGGAACAAACCTGCCGGTCCTGCTGCTGTAATCCTGATATGCCGCGCCGAATCTGCTGAACAGGATAGCTTCTTCTTCCTTTAACCGTACCGTCATAAGGGAAACGATCACGGCAATGCCGCTTATACCGATGATATAATTTGCCGTCAACAGAAAAAGGGCGGTAAAATAAAGCAGGTATCCTGTATACATAGGATGGCGGATACACCGGTATACTCCGCGGGTTATGAGTTTTCTTGATCGTCCCGTTTTAACGGCGGTGGAAAAATTTCTCCCCAACGCTATATGGGAAAAAGTTATCAGCAAAAGACCGGCAGCTGCCGCCGGTAAACCGAAAAACCGGAGTTGTATACAGAACGGAATAACCCCTGCGGGTTCGGATTTTGTCAGAAAAAGAATCAAACCGAAAATTAATACTGACCCGGTTATTCCCCGGAAAATCAAATGCCCAATTCCGTCTCTCCCCTTCTTTAAATTATCGAACATTGCGGATGTTTTTATTTTAAAATACAGCCGGATACCGGTAAGCGTGGAAAGGAAAATGATAACCGATATTTTATAAAAATAATCAGCGCCCATTCTCCCTCCGGTCGAGTTCATTATGTACCAGGACGACACAATGAGCGGCGAAGAGCATTCTCGGACCCAGGGATATTTCCTTTACCCCGAGCCTTTTCAACAGGCTGCCTGTTTTCTTCTGCATTCCGATATGGTCGGTCAGGATGAAGCAGCCTGATCCCGGCAGCTCAGTTGACCGGATATCCGACCCCTTTTTGGAAAGAATAAAGAGGGGCAATTCTTGCCCTGTTTCTCTTACGAGCTTTTCGAAACTTTGCCGCCGGATTTTGATTCCCCGGGGGCTGGATCTTGTTTCACTTCCGCTGATTCCCTTTGAAACGGCAAGGGCTTCCCCTACTGCCTCGGCAAGACTTTTTTCATCAAACCCGCCCAAGTACCCCAGTATTCCCGGATCAAATGTGAGAACTTTCGGAGGTTCCGGCGGTCCTTCCAATACGATATGCAGAACCGTGTCGCTCCTCAGGTGTTTTGATATAAAGAGGGCCGAAGCAATTGTATGAAGGATGATTTCGAAGTGGTTCGGGTCTCCGAACTGATCGTGTATGCCTGAAGCCGCAGTTATTCCCTTTCTCGCTCTGAGGATAAATACTCTCATTTTCCGTATTTGCCTATCATCGTCTGTCCGTATTTATACACCTTTTGCAGCGTGAAAGATTCAAACATTTCCGATGTATCGCGTTCCGAGGGGTATTCTAAGAGAAGGATACCGGATTCCTTAAGGATTCTGTACTTATCGGCATGGGCAAGGACGGAATCTGTTCCGGTGAAACCGTAGGGAGCTCCTATGAAAATGATGTCATAGGTTCTTTTTTCAGCTCCCAGCTTCTTGATGGCTTTAAATACATCCCGTTTAAGAATCTCGGTTCTGTCATTGATGTTGAGAGATTTTACGTTGCTGATGACTTCTCTCACCTGGAGATCAACAAAGGTCACCCCTGCGGCTCCCCGGCTTACAGCTTCAATCCCCACCGACCCGCTGCCGCAGAACAGATCGAGCATTTGGGCTCCCGTAACCTGATCCCCAATTATATCATATATCGATTCTTTAACCTTTTGAGTCATGGGACGTATGAATCTGTTCTTGCGGTACTCAAGTTTTTTACCTTTAAATTTTCCGCCGATTATATGCACAGAAACATAATAAGGATGTATATTTTTTTATTCAACCGGCGGAAGCCGCCGTGATAAGCAGGGGACTTTCACTGCTGTACGGTTCTTTTTTCAGGGAACCGAAATGTTCAATCCCGGTAAAACCATTCTGTTCAAGAAGAGCGTGCAGTACATCTTTTGTCAAAGTGTACAGTGATGTTTCCGATCTCATGGTTTTCCCGGTTTTCCGATTTACAAGAATACCGTGGAAGACTACCTTGTCATGGTCTTTTAAAATCGAATAACTTCGTTTAAAAACATACCGGCCGGCAGTTAAATCTTTTAGGGAAGTTACATTTTGTTCGATAACTCTTTGGTAATTCAATATCTGTATGATGAGCCGCCCTCCTCCTGACAGGAGCTTCCGTGATTCGGTAATAAACCGCCCCACCTCTTTTGGCCCGGGAAGATGGACCAGGGTGTTTCCCATACATGAAATTACATTGAAAAAATTAGGAGGAAAATGTTCACCAATATGAAGCATATTCATTGTTTGAAATGTAACCCCGGGGAATTTATCTGATTTCGCGTCGGCCAATTCGATCATTTTTTCTTCCGAATCAATGCCGTATGATTTTTGAAACTGCTGCCTGGTCTTAAGCAGCAACTCTCCGGTTGCACAACCGATATCAAGATGGTTTCCGGTACCCGGCGGTTTTGGTGATTCCTGAGCGATCAGCTGTATCATGGGATTGGAAACAGGAAAGAAATCATCATAGTGTTCAGCAAGTACGGTATAAAATCGTTGTTTCATACCGTTAAATATAATGTTCCGCGGCCGGTTCGGAAATTGATTTACCTTGTTTTCCTGAAACAGTCTGTAAGATGATCATCAACAACGCCGATAGCTTGGAGGTGGGCATAGATGATGGTGCTTCCTACAAATTTGAACCCTCTTGCTTTGAGATCAGCCGAGATCAGGTCGGAGAGCGGTGTTGTGGCGGGTATGTCGCTTTCCCGGTCCCACCGGTTTACAACCGGCTGGTTATCGGTGAATGACCATATATAACGGTCGAAAGATCCAAACTCTTTAGCTGTTTCCAGAAAACATCCGGCATTGCTCACCGCCGCTGCTATTTTCCGTCTATTCCGGATAATACCAGGATTTTCGAGGAGAGCTGCTGTTTTTGTTTCGGAATACTCCGCGATTTTTTCCGGATCAAATCCGTCGAAAGCCCGGCGGAACGCTTCCCGTTTTTTCAGAATGATGAGCCAGGATAATCCTGCCTGCATTGATTCTAGGAGAAGGAATTCGAAATGCTTCTGTTCGTCATGCAGCGGAACTCCCCATTCCGTGTCATGGTATTCGGTGAGTAAAGGATGGACAAGTGACCATGGGCACCGGTTCATATGTACTCCTTACGGCCGGGTGAGTTCATCGAGTTTTTGAATATTTTCTATAGCTTCCTGCCGGTTTTTACCGCAGAATTCCGGAGACGGTTTAAATTCGCGGCAAACTTTTGGATAATCAGGCTGCTCATGAACGGCGCACCGGAAATCATCGAGCAAGTTTACGCAAACCACCCCGGCGGGTTTACCGTCGGGCATGCCGGGGAGAGGTGAGGAAATAGAAATTGCGGTGCAGCAGGCACCGCATCCCGGACGGCACTTCATGTGTTTCCCAACACTTTGCTAAAAAAGAACGTTTTTCCTTGATTCTCGTCAAGGACCGATTTTTCAAATCCGAATCTCCGGTATAATCTGGCAGCGGCGGTGTTGTGCTCCTGTACTTCCAGGGTAAGTTTGCAGAATCCTTCCTGCCTCGCCGCCTTCTCGATACCGTTCAAAAGAGCAGTGCCGACTCCCCTGTTCCGGAATTCCGGAAGGACCATAATATCGTGGATATTGATAAGTCTTTCCGCGTTGAATGTTGAGAATCCCTGAAAACTTATCAGCATTCCGGCATAGGTTCCTTCAACCTCCGCGAGGAGTATCAAGGTAGTGGGAAACGATTTAAGTCCCGGTATTAGCCGGTTCATAACATCATCCCCGAGTTGCCGGGCAAATCCGGGAAGATTCTCCGCGTAATTCGTCAATAGTAATCGAACGGCATCCTGGTGCTGCTGCTTATTTAGGTCCGCTTTTATTATTTTTATATCCATAATATCACAATATTAGTATTTTCGGGATTCCTTCTCAACGGTATATTCCCTTAGCTTCCGTTCAATCAGATCCCACGCCTTTTTGTTATCCTCCTGAAAGCTCTTTCCCTGTGTTTCCCAGCCTTCCGGCATCTTCCCGGTGTAGGGTTCGAATCCGAACTTTTTATAGATATTTACCGCTTTATAACTCCATGTCTGAGTCGTGAGATAAACCGGATAAACCGGATACCGTTTGTCCAGACCGGCGTGAATATCCAGCAGCCGGGTCATCAGAGATTTTGCTAATCCCCGCCCCTGATGATCCGGATGCACGGATACCCAATGTACCCGGGGCAGAACTGAACCGAAATGGGTACCGTCGAGCATGGTACCGGTTGCCGCGAAGCCGTCCTTTCCGGTGATAAAAACCAGTCTTTCCGGCAGCTCCTTCTGCCGGGGCATGTAAACTTTTTCGAACAGTGTTGACGCTTCTTTTTCATCGGCGAACTCGTCTACTGAGGCTTCCAGTTCCGCCCACTTCAGTTCGTCTCCGGGTTCATACATATGAAACCGGTATTCTTGGGGCAGCTGGAAATCCGGATATCCTTTTTTTGTTTTAACCATTATTACACCGATATACGGAACCGATTTATCTAACATTTTTTTTCCTCATACCGCTATTCTAAACATTTTTTATATGTTATAGGAAGCATCTATGGTTTCCGGAAAGCATACGACCCTTAAAAGACTCCTCCATATTGCTCTGCCCATGGTTATATCCCAGGCTTCGGATACAATCATGATGTTCGTGGACCGGCTTTTTGTTTCCCGGCTGAGCGATGCCCATCTCGCGGCGTCCATGAGTGGGGGACTGACCCAGTTCATGGTCAGCTCGCTTTTTATCGGTACTGTGGGCTATGTGAACGCAGTTGTCGCCCAGTACTACGGAGCCGAAAGGTTTAAAAAATGCAGCGAAGCGGCTTTTCAGGGAATAATCCTCTCATTGCTGTGTTATCCCATTATGCTGGCTGTATCACCGCTGATGAGATACTTTTTCATTTTCGCCGGTCAATCGGGAGAGCAGGTTCGGCTAGGTTATCTCTATTTCCAGACCCTCATTTTCGGTTCAATTTTCCTGGTTCTCCGTTATGCTTTGGCGGGATTTTTTCTGGGGATTGGACGCACCACCATGGTGATGATAGCGAATATCGCCGGAATGCTCGTGAATATTCCGGCTAACTACGTCCTTATTTTCGGTAAACTTGGGTTTCCTGCCATGGGACTCCGGGGCGCGGCGCTCGGGACGATTTTGGGAAACGGGACTATCTTTTTTATCCTTATGATTTTTTACTTAAGGGGAAAGAACCGTTCCGATTTTAAAACCGATAAATCCCTCGTGTTCCGGCCGAAAATTTTAAAGACACTCATCCGGTTCGGGGTCCCCGCGGGGATAGAGATGCTTCTGAATGTTACCGCTTTTAATCTCTTCGTGCAGTTCATGCATTCCTACGGCACCAGGGTGGCCGCGGCTGTAACGATCGCGTTCAACTGGGACATTGTTTCGTTTGTACCGATGCTTGGCATGGGCCACGCTGTAACCGCTCTGGTTGGGCAGAATGTAGGCGCGAAAGATTTCGATGAAGCGAGGCGGTCGGCATTCACTGGACTAAAGGTTTCCTGGATATATTCCGGTACCATGGTGCTTGTATTTATCATCGGAGCACGTGCGCTGGCCGGAGTGTTTGTTTCGGGTATGGGCGGTGAAACCCAGGCTGTGACGGCTCTCTCGGTGATCATGCTCAGGCTCGCGGCGTTTTATCTTCTGGCTGATGCTTCCCAGCTCGTTCTCACCGGAGCGCTCCGAGGCGCCGGCGACACAAAATGGGTAATGCGGGCGTCCGTGATACTCCACTGGATTTTTTCGGTCATCGCGGTGATCCTGATAAAGGTTGTCAAAGCCGATCCGGTGGCAGTATGGCTGTTCTTCATTGCCTTTGTGATCGGTCTCGGATTTACCATGTATTTCCGGTTCCGGAGCGGAAAATGGACCCGGATCCAGCTGATCAACCGTGATCAGTAATCCTTAGAACTGGTTAAACCGCACGGTGAAATCTACAGTCTCCTGCGGAAACTCAATCCTCAGCAGGGCGATTATCATTTTTTCCGGCTGACCTTCTTCAGATGGTTCTGTTTTTTCTCTGACCAGGTAGTCTCCTTTGAGCACCGATTCCCGGAAATGCTTATGATCCAAATCCTGGGTGACTTCCTGGACGGTATAGAGATCCGTGAAATCAGCCGGAGCCCATCCGGGAGGCAGGCGGAGATAAAGATTTCCCTGCTCACCCTTTGGTCTGGTACAGATACCCTTAAGAGCGGATATGTCTTGATCCCACTTTAAATGAGCCATCTCAACACCTCCCTGGGAGAGGTGCATGTCACTGCCTACAATCCACGGATGTTCCCTGACTTCCGTGATTCTAAAAACTTTAACATCCCGGGGAGGCACAACGGCGGTGAATTCCCCGGACGCGGAACCGAGACAGTGGTCGTTCCAGAAATCAAAAACAGTAAACTGTTTTCCAGCTCCGAGCCCGAGACGTTCAAACTCTATATTTTCGTGCCGGGGAGAGTTATCCGGATTAAAAACACCCAGAACATACCAGCTGTCCCAGTCGGTCTCCACGGACATACCGTACACGTGCGGCACATCGGGAAATACCGATTCCCAAAGGTCCAATGGCCGGAGATTTCCTTTATACTGGGGGAGACATTTTTTTACCAGATTTAGCCGTTCTTCGGCAAGTGTAAAGATGTCGTCTCCGAGAATAAGGGGATTCCCTGAGAGGCCGAATAGAGAGGCCACAAACCGGGCTTCATTCAGGGATATCTGTTTACCCAGAGAAAGGACGTTGAACGCGTCATTTTGATAGAGCTTCCTGCCGGTGAAGTAGGTGCACGCCCAGTCCCGGGCGACTTTTTTTATGAGATCCCAATTATTCGCGAGATATCCGGCTGGATAGAAACTATATAATTTTAGAAATGGCCGTCCCTCTCCAAAGTCCAGGGCCGACCGGGCTCCGTCAACCAGACCGATATTGTAATATGTTGGGCCGCTGGAGGAAAGGAGGTAGATATCCGGGCCCGCGGCGTCTCTTATCGTTCTCATGGCTTTTCGGTAAGCCTCCGGTCCCGGAATCAGACTTTTATCATAAAAATCATATTCTCGGTTGATGCCGTGATCAAGAAAATCAATCATGAAGTACCGTATCCCGAGACTGCGGTAGAAGGTAAATACTTCCCGAAGAAACTTGTTTGTTACCGGATGTGACGGATCGAGAAAGTAATTTCTCGGTATCCCGTCTATACTTTCCATCCCGGTGGTCTGATGAATACTGAATCCCCGCTCTGATTTCGCCTTTTTGGTATGTAGTACCGCGATACCGTCGGATACATCATTCAGGAAATCAGAAGTTTCTCCCATCCAGAACGGTGCTATCCAGAATCCGAGTTTCTTCCCGGTTTCATCAAGCTTATCGATAAGCGCGGAGAAGCCCCGCGGGAAATTACGCCTGTTTTCCAGGGTCCAGTTTCCGGGGGTATTTCCTTTCAGATTCGCGCCGCTGACCCAAATATATTCAATACCGAAACCGGATAAACGGCGGTTGATGGCATCAATATTTTCCAAAATAATTTTTTCCATATTCTCTACAAAAAACCCGTCCCGGGGTCCCCACCCTCCAAGCCATCCGACAGGCGGATCCTGCTTGAATTGCGGCTTATATTGTTCCGCTGTTCTATCTGCCCACCGCTCCAGTACCGAAAAAGGATTTTTATGAGCGGCAAGGTAAAATGTTTCGGAGCTTGTCGTTTCACCCGGATTCAGGATGCAGCCGTTAAAATCGCAATATACGCTCAGATAAGCGTTTTGAGCTTCAGACTCTTCCCGGCTGTTTTCTGAAGAGAAGATAACTGAACCGCAGCTTTCATCCGATTCACTGTTCCATTCCGCCCTGCAAAAAGCCCGGTGAAAAGAAATAAAGCCGGCATGTATTGCGGAAATATTTTTCATGTAACAGACTGTAAAAATTTCCGATGTTCTGGTATCGGAAAGGTCTTTTAACGGAAAGTTGAAATTATTTCCGCATTTACCCGACTGCAGTAAAATAACGGCATCCCTGTATGAGTCAGCGGCGCAGAATATTCTGCTTTCCTTTAAAAAATAAAACCTGCCTAAAGAATGGGGGGACGATGTACGGCCGGTATGCCTGATTTCGGCTCGTAAGGTAAAACCTTTCTCCTCCTGTTCATAATGAACGGTGAGTTCCAGGTCAGTGTTCTCAATATTTCCCGTAATATCACGGGCTTTCGTTCCCAGGTTGATATCATCTTCCCTATGTATGAATCTGCGGAATACACCGTCTACATCCATTCCGGGGATAAATCCGGTTATTCTGAACACATTTCTGCTGCTGCTGTACCCTATCATATTAATACCTCACAAGATGGTAATAAGGGGGACAGCCATTTCATCTTCACTGACCCCGCCATGTCTGCCGGGACGGTGTTTCTCATCTGCCCGGGCATTCGCCAATTTATCCTGAATTATAAAATTTTCTTTCATAACGAGAACATAGTCCCCTACCCGGTCATACAGGTTCCGGTGGGGTTCTCCTAATCCGTAAAGGTAATCCCGAATTAATTTGCTTCCGCGGTACCACCACAGCTTACCGGACAGGGTACTGTTGAGTATGTCCTCAAACTTTTTCGTCTTTTCCGGCCGGACATAACAGTATCTTGTCCGGGAATCTCCGGATAAGGGAATTGTTAAGCATTCGCTGAATCCGGGGACGGATTCGGAATTGATGATTGATTCTTCCGGGACATCGATGAATCCGTGATCCGATGTAACAAGTAATGCGGTACCGGTGTTTTTAAGTGATACCGAAAGATTCCTAATCTCTCTGTCTATTTCTTCAAAAACCGTCCGGACTTCCCCGCTCTGAACACCGTGTTTATGGGCGGCTGAATCGAATTCTTCGATATACAGATGCAGATATTTTCTCTTTTCGGTTCTTTGTTTTATTAGGGGTAAAATTTTTTTGATTCCATGCCGTAAATTTCTTACCGGCACAACGTCAGCGCCCCGGCTCGCGTAGTCTGAAAACGGACTGTGGGCGATTTTCTGTCTGATTAAAACGGAACTCCGGGCTTTCAGCTTTGTATATACTGCAGGAATCCCGTCCAGCATATCCAGAGAAAATCCGGATTTTTCCAGACTTTCGCCTTCATAACGGGGTATGAAAGGAAGAATAGTCGTTACGGCTCCGGTTTCTTTCAGGTTCATGTCCCAGCCGGTAAATCCGTGCTGCTGAGGGGGATATCCGAAAGAGAAGACCGTGTTGGCGCAGGCGGTCGTGGAGAGAAAAACCGAAGTCAGCCGGGAAGAGAGGCGGCTGTTGAGAAAGGAATCATTCTGTTTGGATAAATAGTTCGCGCCGAGTCCGTCAATCACGATGAGAACCGTGTTCCTGAACCGGGACAGCTCACTGGAGGGCAATTCGGATAACTCACTGTATTCATGGCCGCCGCCGAAACTTCTGATAACGGAGCTCATCAAGTTGACAATACTTCCGCCCCGGTAATCCGGAATGGTAAACGGGTACATTTAAATACTCTCCCGGAAATTAATCCATTTAGTCTCGTTTGGCGGGGAGTACTGTTCCATGGCTTTGATCAGGTCGGCCGCGTTATTTTCGATCATGAGCATCCGCCGGTTTGATTCTTTAAGAAATCCATTTATCACCATATTCTCAAGAAGTACTGATAGAGGATCATAGAATCCATTAATGTTAAGAATACCTACCGGTTTCCTGTGGAGACCGAGTTGGCCCCAGGTTATCATCTCGAATAATTCTTCCAGGGTACCGTATCCGCCGGGAAGAGCAATCACACCTTCAGAAAGCTCGTTCATCCTGAGTTTGCGCTCATGCATCGTCTCCACCATGATGAGACTTGTTAATCCTTCATGAGCTATTTCTTTCTGATTGAGAAAACGCGGAAGAATACCGGTAACACTGCCCCCGTTCCGCAGAGCGCCGTCGGCAACCGCTCCCATCAGCCCTACCTTAGCGCCGCCGTAGATGATCTCTATCTTTTTAACGGCAAGATATTTCCCTAATTCTTCCGCGCTTTTCCGGAATTCCGGTTCAGTACCGGTGCTTGAACCGCAGAATACCGACACCTTTTTCATACAGCTTCCTTTTGGTGATCTATTCAGGCGTCAGTATAAATCAAAGTTCCAGGCAGGAAAAGATAATAATTATTCCCGCTTGTACTTGCCCAGCAGCTGACCTTCGGCAAGAACATGCCCCTTAATTTTATCGATAAGGTCAGATTTAGATAATCCCGGACCGCCTTCAACGGTTGTATCTAAGGCATAAAGTTTGAAGAAATACCGGTG
>CAYLLE010000066.1:16933-18992 GCA_964384485.1 uncultured Spirochaetales bacterium
CGGAGATATATTTTCTCCGTCACACGTGTATTTCTGCGGAATCATTCCTTCCGCCTGAAAGGCGGTACTTGTTAGATCCATAATTCTACCTCCCGGATTAAGATCCACGGTCTCTTCGTCTCCCTGACATGCGATTATGACGGGAAAAACCGTTAAAAACAAAAATAATATTTTGTTCATGGGTAAAATTTAATAATTCTACGGATTATTTTCTACTTGAAAATTCCCAGCCGCCGACAAAGGAGGCCAAAGGCAAAACCGGAGATATATTCGCCGCGGGAGAGAGAAAAAATTTTGCGCCCGCTTTTGTGTGCCTTGCGGAGGACCAGGACAGCGCTCCAAATGGTAAAGAGATCATGGCGTCGAAAAAAAACTGTTTCAGCGTTAAGTGATATCCGGCACAGATATCCGGCATGATTGTAAAATAGGAAACTCCGGCACGGGGATACCGGATAAAAGAAAACCTGATACTCCCTCCAGCGTAAAGCCCCCGGGGGGTTACATCAAAATAATCCAAAAGCAGAAAACGGTACCCGAAATGAAGCTGAAAGAGGCGGCTGAAGTCAATGCCGTGGGGGCTGCCGAAAGATATCCTGGCTTCCAGCTTATGATGATCCTGAAGGATGATCCCGCCGCTTACTGCCAGACCGTATTCATTGTTGGAAAATAAGGGAACATACCTTCGGTATGATCCGTATCCTTCCCCGGCTGAGGTAAAAGGCGCGATTACATTAATACCTATATACGGTTCCATGGAAAAACAGGTCAGGGCGGGCATCAATAATAGGAACATCAAAAAGAACCGTCTTATCATGGCCGGGTTCTCCTGTATATTCCCATTGAGTCATGAATATACCCCGGGACACCCGTCGACATTTTCCGGAGATTACCCGCGGGATCGGCGATAAAATTGATACCGGGATACCTTATGCCGCCTTCAGTTCCGCACCGGTTGGCGTATATCATCCAGGCGTCTGCCATCCTAGGGATCGGATTAAAATGATATCCGATGTCCTCTGCCAAATCGGCCAGACTGAGGATGAAGAGGTCAACATCAGCCTGCTGGATCTGCTCCGTCAATTCCGGATCATGCCAGTCGGCGCAGATGAGCATGGCAGTTCTGATGCCGTCTATGGAAACGATTGCGGCTCCTTCTCCCGGATTGAAGGAACTCCGCTTATCAAAACCGGTCATATAAACTTTTCGGTGAACTGCCTGCACCTCTCCCTGTTTATTGATAAGCACCAGCGAGTTGTATAGGGAATTCTCTTCCGTCCGTTCGGTCATGCCGAGTACAACATTCACCCTGTAATCCGCGGCTTTTTCGCCGATTATTCCGGTAGCAGGACCCGGCACGGTTTCAGCAACAGAGAGCTGGTATTTCCGCGGCGCGGTCCTGTCAAAATACCATCCTAAGGAAGTTTCTCCGAAAACGATAAGATCTGTTCCCGGGTTTTCGGTCATTATGGTATCGATTAAACCGGTGACAGTTTCAAGGTTCTTAACCGGGTCCTTGCTGACCCGCATGCATACCGAAGCAGCTTCGTACCGCAATTCAGCCGCGGAATCGTCATACCGGACGGGGGCGCTGTATATGTCGTACAGCCGGGCATCAAGATAGGCATTGTCAGCGCATCCGCTCAAACATAATAACCAAACGATACTGGTGCAGAAAAATGGTAAAAAATGAGTTTTAAAACAAGGTTTCAGCCGGCCCATCTTGATTATATCTCTATCCGGTACCGGCAGCAGCTGGATTTGGATAATCCTGCAGGATCCTTTTCCGTTCCGTTTTCCCCGAATCTTGACATAAAAAGCACCACATCCCCGTTTTCCGAATATTCGCCGATCATTGCCAAAGCCTGATATGCCCGGGACCAATAATCCCGATAGTGGTTAAATGAACTCGATTCGGCGTCGTATACCCCTTTCTGCATGGGAACAAGAACGCGTCCCGTACTTAATTTCCGGGGGAAGGAGAAACTGACGGCCACACCTTCCGGGTATCCCAGCTTGGTTGTCATACCATCATCCCAGGCGGAACACCTAAAATCGTAAT